>JBDTSU010000255.1:0-5287 GCA_039930965.1 Betaproteobacteria bacterium | reverse complement strand
ACGGGCACGCCAACGTGCGCGCGTTCGGCGGCATGAAGATCGAGCGCACCTGGTTCGCCGCCGACAAGACCGGCTTCCATATGTTGCACACGCTGTTCCAGACCTCGATCAAGTATCCGGCGATCAAGCGTTTTGACGAGCATTTCTGTGCGGACTTGCTGGTCGAGGACGGTCGGGTTCAGGGCGTGGTAGCGATCAATATCGCATCCGGGGAGTTCACCCTGATCGAAGCCAGGTCGGTCATCATCGCAACCGGCGGCGCCGGCCGCGTATTCCGCGAGAACACCAACGGCGGCATCGTTACCGGCGACGGCATGGCACTGGCGTATCGCCACGGCGTGCCGCTGCGCGACATGGAGTTCGTGCAATATCACCCGACCTGCATGCCGGGCACCGGCCTGCTGTTTACCGAAGCTTGCCGCGGGGAAGGCGGCTTTCTCCTGAACAAGGACGGCTATCGTTACCTGCAGGACTACGGCCTCGGCCCGGCCTCGCCGAAACCCGTCAACAAGGCCATGGAACTGGGGCCGCGCGATCGGCTCAGTCAGGCATTCTGGTATGAGCAGCAGAAGGGCCGCACCATCGAAGGCATCCACGGCTCGGTGGTGCATCTGGATTTGCGCCACCTTGGCGAGAAGTACCTGCGCGAGCGGCTACCGCAAATTTACGAACTGGCCGAGGAGTTTCTTGGCGTTGATCCCGCCAAGACGCCGATCCCGGTGCGTCCGGCCGCTCACTACACCATGGGCGGCATCGAGGTGAATGGACTTTGCGCGGCGCCGCTCGCGGGGCTCTATGCCGCCGGCGAGTGTTCCAGCGTCGGCATCCATGGCGCCAATCGCCTGGGTTCCAATTCGCTGTCCGAATTATGCGTGTTCGGCAAGGTTGCCGGAGAAGAAGCCGCCAAGTTCGCGCGATCCGTGTCGCATGGCAATTCAACCACGCTGCGCAAGCAGGCCGACATGGCGGTGCAGCGCGCGACAGAGGTGGTGAAGAAGAGCAGTGGCACCGAACGAATCTCGGTGTTGCGCAAGGAAATGGCCGGGACTATGGAAGACGGTTGCGGAATTTACCGGACCGGCGATGCGATGCAGGTGACCTGCGACAAACTGGCCGAATTGCGCGAGCGCTTCAACAACGTAAACGTCTCCGACAAGTCGAGCGTGTTCAACACCGAGTGGCTACTGGCGATCGAACTGGGCTACCAGCTGGAAGTCGCCGAGGCCATGGCGTGTTCGGCCCTGAATCGCCGCGAATCGCGCGGCGCCCACCAGCGGCTGGACGGCTTCACCGAGCGCGACGATGCCAACTTTCTCAAGCACTCGCTGGCAACCTATGCGGGCGCGGGGCGACCGAACATCAGCCTGTCGCCGGTCAAGATCACCCATCTTCAACCGGGCATCCGCGCCTACGGCGAAGCCGGCGCAAAAGCCGAGGCCGACGCCAAGGCCGAACTGAAAGGTCGCGCATGAGTACCACTACCAGAACCATCGCGATAGAAGTGCTTCGCTACAAACCTGAGGAGAAGGCCGAGCCCTATCCCGAGACCTTTCAGGTGCCGTATACCGACGATATGTCGGTCCTCCAGGGCCTGCAGTACATCAAGGACGAACTGGATGGGTCGCTCTCGTTTCGCTGGTCTTGTCGCATGGCCATCTGTGGCAGTTGCGGCTACATGATTGACGGCATTCCCAAGCTGGGTTGCAAAACTTTCCTGCGCGAATACGGTGACAAGGTGCGCGTCGAAGCGCTGGCACACTTCCCGATCGAGCGGGACCTGGTCATCGTCATGGACGATTTCATCAAGAAGCTGGAGTCCATCAAGCCTTACATCATTCCAGAGAAGCCGAAGGCACTGACAGAGGGTGAATACCTGCAGACGCCCGCACAGCGCGACCTGTATGAACAGTTCAGTTCCTGCATCAACTGCCTGCTGTGCTACGCGGCCTGCCCGCAATACGGACTCAATTCCAAGTTCATCGGTCCCGGCGCGATGGCACTGGTGCATCGCTATAACCTCGATACGCGCGACAGCGGAAAGGAGCAGCGCATGCCGCTGGTGTATTCCGAGGAAGGCGTATTCAACTGCACGGCGGTCGGTTACTGCTCCGAGGTCTGTCCGAAGAAGGTCGATCCGGCCAACGCCGTGAATATCAACAAGGCCGAAAGCGCCAAGGACTATTTCCTGCGCTTCGTTACGCCGAAAGGGGGTGCCAAATGAGCGCGCGCAAGCCATACATGCGGCCGATGGCGGGCTGGTGGCGCAAGAATCCGTTCTTCGTCGAATACATGGTCCATGAAGGCACCGCTTTCTTCGTCGCGATTTACGCGCTGATCCTGCTGGCCAGCGTCACGTTTCTCGCCGGCGGCGAAGCAGCGTGGAATCGATGGCTGGCTTTCCTGACGAGCCCGCTGTGCATCGCCATCCATGTGCTGCTGCTGGTGGCATTCCTGTATCACACCTGGACCTGGTTTGCCATCATGCCGCGTACCCTGCCGCCGATCCTGGTCAATGGCGAACGCGTGAAGGCGGCGACCATCACCCGTACCGGGCTGGCGGTTACCGTGGTCGCGAGCCTGATCGTGTTTGCAATCGCAGCGAGGTTGGCATCATGAAGCGCTCCAACGCCCCCATCTTCTGGGCCCTGTTCGGCGCCGGCGGCATGCTGTCGGCCCTGATCGGCGCCGTCCTGGTCTTCATTACCGGCATCGCCGCGCCCACCGGGACTTTCCTGTCGCGCGACATGCTGAGCTACGCGCACGTGCTGGCGTTTTCACAGCACTGGGCCGGCAAGGGATTCCTGTTCATCATCATCTCGCTGTTCCTGTGGCACAGCGTGCACCGTATTTTTCACAGCCTTCACGACGTCGGCATACACGCCGGACTGGGGGCGAAACTGATTTGCTACGGTGGCGCCCTGGCGGGCACGCTGGCGGCGGGTTGCGCGCTGTGGCGGGTCGGCTGGTAGGCCGCAACCGTTCAGAAATTCTTGCCACATAATTCACCGATAGAAAACTCGTTTTCTATCGGTGAATTATGTGGCAATTTTCTTTGTCAATTCGCAAGACTGTAAGCAAATGGCGTGCAATGACAGCAGGGCGCCAGGTTGCTTTCTATTGGAATTGACGCGGAAAAAACCTCGTCGTCACAGCGAACAACCTGAGGCGGCGTGCTTGCGCATGATAATCGGCCTACGCCTCAAACGGTAATCACCAACTTCTGGTAAAGCCCGCCGAAGGACGTTTCCTTGCGGATCTGTTCGGCGCGGATGGTTTCCGGCATCCACGTCTTGAGATCGTGGTTCCACAGGTCGAGCGCGAAGGGCTCGAGCCAGCTCAGCACCGGGCGAAACAGGTAACGCAGGGGATGGAAACGCCGCGGCAAGTGGTAATCGACGATCACGATCCGGCCGCCGGGACGTGTGACGCGCACGGCCTCGCTGAGCGTGCGCTGGCGGACCGCCTCGGGCTGCTCATGCAACAGGAAGAACAGGATGGTCTGGTCATAGGTGGCATCGGCGATCGCCAGGTCCGCAGAATCGCCCAGGCGCGGCGTCACGCGCGCATCGAGCGCCAGTTTCTTGCCCAGGTTTTCGAGCTGTATCGGCAGCACATCGACCACGTCCAGCGAGGCGCCCGGGGCGAGCCGGCCGGCCAGTCGCGGCGTGAAATCGCCATAGACACAGGCGATTTGCAGGGTGCGCCCCTCGATATGCTCGCCGAGTTCATCCAGCGCGGCGTTGCGCAACCGCGAGAAGTTGCCCCACAGAATGGCATTCACCAGCCACTGCCGCTCAAATACCCTGACGGCATGCGGATGCACGTAGGCCCACCAGTAAGTTTTTTCGAGATACGCGGGAATGTGCGCCGGAGGAGGTAAATCGAAGCTGACCTGATCCGCTTCAAAGCTCATGGCTTCCTGCCTTTCTTTTGCTGTTGTGCAGACCACGTTGCGGGGGCCGACAGTTTTTCCGCGGATAACCGTTGACCGCCCACGGCGGAACGATACGTTGAAGCGTTGCCTGCATGATGTCCGATTGTCGCGACTTCGTCCAGTATTGCCCTCATCCGGCCACCATCATCGATGCATGGACACTGCTTGCGGCAGGGCCATGGTCGCCGGTTCATTCGACTTGCGGCGTCACGGAACGAATTAAACGGTTTTTGTCCTACACTTGAACTTGCAACCATGCGGCAAGCTGAAACAATCCATCACGCGGTGCGCGATGGGAGAGATCATAAACAAGGGCCCGTACATGACAGAGACCAAGAAGCTCAATTTGTTGCTGCTGCCGGGATTGCTGAACGATGCGCGCCTGTATCAGTTTCAGGTCGAAGACCTGTCCGACCTGGCCCAGTCCACCGTTGGTGATCTGACCGTCGCCGATACGGTGCCGGAGCTGGCCGCCGACGTACTGGCGCACGCGCCGCAGCAATTCGCCCTCGCCGGATTGTCGATGGGCGGTTACGTCGCCCTCGAAATCATGCGTCAGGCTCCCGAGCGGGTGCTGGGCCTGGCCCTGCTCGATACCAGCGCGCGCGCCGATACGCCGGAAGCGACCGCCAACCGCCGAAAGTTGATGGAACAGGCGGAAGTGAATTTCCAGATTGTGCTCGATACCCTGATGCCAAAGATGGTGCATCCGTCGCGCATGACCTACAACTCGATCGTCGATACCATCTACTCGATGGGCCATCGCGTGGGCAAGGAAGTCTTCCTGCGCCAGCAGCGCGCCATCATGTCTCGCATCGACAGCCGCCCCTCCCTGCCGAAAATCAACTGCCCGACACTGGTCCTGTGCGGGCGGGAGGACGTTATCACGCCGGTCGACGTGCATGAAGAGATGGTGGCCGCCATTCCCGGCGCGCAACTCATCATCATTGAAGAATGCGCCCATCTGTCCGCGATGGGGCAGCCCAAGCAAGTCTCGGAAGCGATGCGGGTGTGGCTGCGCGGCATCAAGGGTTAGCCCGGCTCCCCGGCGGAGCGACCG
Organism: Betaproteobacteria bacterium; assembly: GCA_039930965.1. Classification (GTDB taxonomy): domain Bacteria; phylum Pseudomonadota; class Gammaproteobacteria; order Burkholderiales; family Usitatibacteraceae; genus UKL13-2. The sequence goes on along the minus strand of JBDTSU010000255.1, from coordinate 293 downwards.
CGCAACGGGTCTCGTTCGGCTTCAAACCTCAAGCATTGCCGCGGCGGCACGCCCGGCATCTTCACGACTCCCCCGCCTCCATCATCGCGCCCGCCGACGTGGCGCGCTCATCCCCGTCCAAGAACTCACACAGCCAAGCGGTGAAAGTGGTGCGTCCCCTGCTCGCGCGTCGGCGAATAGTGCCGTAGGTCGGGTTGCCGCAGGCTACCCGACGGCGTCGTGCCGAAATCGATGGATTGTCAGGTAGCCTGCGGCAACCTGACCTACAAGCTGATTCTAATTCCCAATCTTTA
>JBDTSU010000254.1:0-5301 GCA_039930965.1 Betaproteobacteria bacterium | reverse complement strand
TGTTCCAGGCCCGGCAAGTCCCGTTGCGCGCGCAACTCCACCAGGTGTCCGTCGAGGATTTCGCGCATGCGCAATTCGGCGACCTCTTGCAGCTGGTGCAGGGCGCGAATATGCAGCATGAACGGCCGCAATTTCTCGCTCAGCGTCACTTCCTTCAGTTGCAGAACGTCTTTCATCCGCGGGCTCTGGCGGATCTTGGTCATGCGCTGGTGGCAGTCGGCCTCGACAGCCTGTGTCTCGGCGGCCAGCAGCGCGGTAGCGTCCTTGATGCGGTTTTTCCGGCGGTTTGGAAAATTGGGCATGGTGTTATTAGAGCATGTTCAGGACCGGTGAAAACCACCCGCCCGGGTAGGATTCGGCTTGTCGGGCGGAATTGGCCGACGCAATCGGCATCGACGTAAAATATGTCGATACTTCAGAGAGATAAATCCCGAATATGCAAACCAAACTGCCCGCGTTGTCCTCCCTCGAACTTTCCGTAGAGGACAGGATCGCCCATGTGCACCTGAACCGGCCCGGCAAGGCCAACGCGATGAGCCGCGAAGTGTGGGAGGAATTGCGCACTGCATTCGAGTGGATCGATGCCACGGCCGGGGTGCGGGTGGCGATCATCAGTGGCAACGGCGCGCATTTCACGTCGGGAATCGATCTGGCCATGCTGGCGGGAGTTGCCGATGAAGTCGATGATGACTGTGAGGGGCGAAAACGCGAAAAGTTGCGCAGGGTGATCCTTGACTTGCAGGACACGCTTACCAGTCTGGAGCGCTGCCGCAAACCGGTGCTCGCCGCCATCCACGGCGCCTGTATCGGCGGCGGCATCGACCTGATCTGCTGCGCGGATATGCGCTATTGCTCCGCGGAGGCGACTTTTTCCATCAAGGAGATCGACATGGGCATGACCGCCGATGTAGGCACGCTGCAGCGCCTGCCCCGGCTGATCGGCGACGGCATGGTGCGCGAACTCGCTTATACCGGGCGCAAATTTTCCGCCGAGGAGGCCAGATCGATCGGCCTCGTCAACCGTGTCTTTGAGAGCCCCGACGCACTGTTGGCGGGTGTGCGGCAGATCGCCCTGGACATTGCCGCCCGCTCGCCGCTCGCCATGCGCGGCACCAAGGAAATGATTGTGTACGCCCGCGATCACACGGTCGCGGATGGCCTCAATTACATCGCCACCTGGAATGCCGCCATGCTCATGTCGGGCGATCTGCAGGAGGCGATGATGGCCGCGATGCAGAAGACCGAACCGAAGTTCCGGGACTAATCCCCCAGGAATTCCAGCACGGCCTTGATCACCGCATCCGGATCCTCTACTTGCGGATAGTGTCCCACTTCGGGGAGTTCGACGATATCCGGCTGCGAAATAAGCTCCCGGTAGCGCGCCACCATGTGCGCGCCGGAGATCGGATCACGCAGGCCGTCGATCAACCGTATCGGCAGCGTGCTCTCCTGCAATGCGCCGACCCAGCGCGCGCGATGTGTCCGCCGCTCCGCCATGTAACCGATCAGCTTCGGCAGGACGGCAATGCCGTTGTTGAGTGTCAGCAGATGCCACATGCCCTCGAGGTCGCTGTCTGCCAGCGGCTGCGCGCAGATGGCACGCAGGTTGGCGGCGAATTTCCGGTAGGTGGTGAGGCGCGCCACCAGCGGGCCGAGCGGGCCGGCCAGCAGTTTCTGCAGCAGCAGCGGCTGGTGGGTTTCCGGGAACAGGCCGCCGTTGAGCAGGACGATGCGGGTGATGCGTTGCCGGGCGCTGCCTTCATGGTGGCGGGCGAGTAATTCCTGCGCGACGGTATCGCCGTAGTCATGCGCGAGGATCGCGTATTCCGTCACGCCCTGCGCGGCCAGAAAAGTCTCGAACAGATCGGCCTGGGCGCGAATCGAATACGCGAAACCTGCCGGCTTGGCGGAAAAACCGAAGCCGATCATGTCGAGGGTGAGGCAGCGATATCGCGCGGCGAGGGCGGGCCAAATCTTCGCCCAGTCCCACGATGCCGTTGGGAAGCCATGAATGAGCAACAGCGCGCGGCCGCTGCCTTCCGTCTTGGTGAAGATGCGACCGGCCAGGTGCTCCAGCATGCCGCCACCGGCACGCCAGGCGTGCGGGCTGAGCGGTGGTGAACTCACGACGATCGCTTGGCGCGATACATGGCACGGTCCGCGCTGGCGAGCAGGTGGTCGGGGTCGTTTCCGTCATCCGGGAAGCGGCTGGTGCCGATACTGGCGCTGGACTCGAAAAAATGTCCACCGACCGTGAACCCCTGTTTGAAGCCGTCGACGATGCGCTGACGGATGAGCTCGGGCGTGTCCGGTTCGAGATTCGCATCCAGCAGCACCACGAATTCATCGCCGCCGATCCGCGCCACGGTATCGGCACTGCGGACGCAGGACATCAGGCGTGCCGCGACCTGCTTCAGGAATTCGTCGCCGACGGCGTGGCCGTGGGTATCGTTGACGTCCTTGAACTTGTCGAGGTCGATGAACATCAATGCCAGCGGCTCGCCGCTGCGCCGTACCCGCGCCAGCGCGTGTTCGAGCCGGGTCATGAGCGACTGGCGGTTCTGCAGGCCGGTCAATGTGTCGTGCACGGCCGAATAGCGCAGTTGTTCCTCGGCTTCGATGCGCAGGGTCACATCCTGTGCCAGCGAGAGGATTCCCTGGGTCTTGCCATCACTGTCGATGAAGGCGGAATTGAACCATTCGCAAAAAATGTAGCGGCCGCTGCGGGTGAGATTGCGGGCAATCATGCGATTGCGCCGCACGCGTCCTTCGAGCAATTCGACGGTGGACGCGCGAATGGTCGGCCTCCAGTCGGGATGCACCAGGCCGATCTCGTTCGAACGCCGCCCGACCACCTCATCCGCGCGCCAGCCAAAAATCGCTTCCGCCTGGCCCGACCAGCGTTGCACCTCGATGTTGGCGCTCCATTCGATGACCGCCAGCGGCGAGTTGTCCATGTGAAAGGCCTGTACCTGCAGCGCCTTGTCGAGCGCGTCGTGCGTGCGCTTCAGTTCATCGACTTCGAGGGAAGAGGCAAACACGCCGAGAATCTGCCCGTTCGCATCGCGGTGCGGCCGCAGGTCCACCGAGATCCAGGCCGCGGAAGCGCCGGGTTTGTGTAATTCGCGTTCGTAACGGACGGTCTCACCGCCGAGCGCACGCCGCATATACGGCAGGAACGCGGCGTGGGCGTCCGCCCCGTATACCTCCAGCAAACTGCGGCCGGCGATCTGGGCCGGGGAAAGTCCCAGCCAGCCGGCAAACATCCGGTTGGCGTAAACGATGCGTTCATCGGCATCGATAAACGCGATCATCGCACCCAGCGATGAGCTCAGCGCCGCGAAGAAGGATTCCGCGGAGCCGAACGCGGCGGGGTAATTCGTGCCGGCGGCAACGTTGTTGTCATTGACTTCGCCGGGGGGGTTCGGGTGATGCATAGGCAGGGCTCCCAGATCGCCCAATTATCGCTCGTCATGCGAGCGGGAGTCACTAGTGTCGTGCCTAAATTGATGGATCGTCAGGTGGCCTGCGGCAACCTGACCTACACGCTGTTTTACGGTCATACGGTTATGTAATCCCCTACGCCTCCACCAGGCCCTTCTTCTTCAGCATCGGCATCACCGTCGGCGCGCGGCCGCGGAACGCGCGATAGGCTTCGGCCGGATCGCGGGTGTTGCCGGCCGAATAGATATGCTGCAACAAGCGCTGGGCGACCGCGGCGTCAAACGGATTGCCCGCCTCGACAAACGCTTCGAAGCCGTCGGCGTCGAGCACTTCCGCCCAGAGATACACGTAGTACTGCGAGGAATAGCTGCTGCCGGCGAACAGGTGCCGGAAGTGCGGCAGGCGATGGCGCATGACGATGTCTTCGGGCATGCCGATCTTTTTCAGTTCCGCCACCTCGAACGCACCGGCATCGAGCCCGGTGGTGTCGGTCAGCGAATGTATCGCCAGGTCGACCAGCGCGGAGGCGGTGTATTCCACCGAATCGATGCCCTGGTTGAAGCGGCGTGCCGCCTTGAGCTTGGCGATCAGCTCGTCGGGGATGGCTTCGCCGGTCAGGTAGTGGCGGGCATGGCGCTTGAGCACTTCCGGCTCCGACAGCCAGTGCTCGAAGATTTGCGACGGCAGCTCGACGAAATCGCGCAGCACCTGCGTGCCGGAAAGGCGCTCGTAGTGGACATTGGAAAGCAGGCCGTGAAGGCCATGGCCGAACTCGTGGAACAGGGTGCGCGCATCGTCGAAGCTCAGAAGCGTCGGCTGGCCCGGTGTGCCCTTGGCAAAATTGTTGTTGTTGACGATGATCGGCGTGACGGCACCGTCAATCCGGCTCTGCATGCGGAAACTGCTCATCCAGGCGCCGCCGCGCTTGGTGGCGCGCGCGAAATTATCGTGCAGGAAGACGCCGAGCAAACGTTCGCCCGCCTGCCGGACCTCGTAGACTTTCACGTCGGCATGGTAGCCATTGAGTTCGGGTTTGGCGATGAAGGTGAGGCCGAACAGTCGGTGCGCGCAATCGAACGCGGCATCGACCATGCGATCCAGCGAGAAGTAGGGCTTGACCGCGGCGTCGTCCAGATCGTAGCGGACCTGCCGCACCTTCTCGGCGTAGTAGCGCCAGTCCCAGGGCTGCACCGTGAATTTCTGCCACTCGCTGCCGTGCTCCGCATCGGCAAAGGCCTGCACGGCCTCGCGCTCGCTTGCGGCGCGTAATTTGGCCGGCGCCCAGACTTCCTTCAGCAATTCGGCGACGGCTTCCTTGGTGCGCGCCATCGTATCTATCAGTGCGTAGTCGGCGTAGCAGGCGTAGCCGTGCAGCTTGGCTTGTTCGAGCCGCAGCGCCATGATGTCGCGAATCAGCGGCAGGTTGTCGTGCTCGCCTTCGGTCGAGATCACGCCCTCGCCGCGCGCGATCCATGCCTGGAAGGCCAGCTCGCGCAAATCGCGCCGGGTGGAGAACGTCAGGAACGGCACGATCAGCGAACGCGACAGCGTGATGACGTGGCCGCCGTCCTGGCCCGCCACGCCGCGTTCGGCCGCGGCCTGCTTGGCCGCCGCGCGCAGGAAATCCGGTAGACCGGCCAGGTCGCTTTCATCCTTCAGGATCAATTGAAAATCCGCCTCGTCGGCCAGCACGTTCTGGCTGAATTGTGTGGTCAGCTCGGCCAATTTTTCGGTGACTTCGGCATAGCGCTTCTGCGCCGCGGCGGACAGCCGGGCGCCGGCGCGAACGAAGTCCAGGTGCACACGTTCCAGCAAACGCAGTTGCTCGGCGCTGAGATCCAGCTGCCGGCGCTGGTC
>JBDTSU010000253.1:0-5320 GCA_039930965.1 Betaproteobacteria bacterium | reverse complement strand
TTGTCCTGGCCCAGCGTGGCGATGCTGACGCCGGGCTTGTCCTGCGCCACCGCGTTCGAGATGGCGTCCTGCGAGCTGTTGCGCGCGGTGCGGAAGATGTACTTGTTCCACTTGTCGCCGGTGATGGAATCCGCCACGGCGGGCTCGATCAGCAGGATCTTTTTGTATTCTTCCGCCACCGGCAGCATCGCCAGCGATGCTCCGGAGCCAACCGCGCCGATGGCGATGTCGGCCTTGTCATCGGAGTAGGCGGCCGCCAGTTGCGACTTAGCGACGTCGGGCTTGCCCTGGGCGTCACGCTCAATCACGACGATCTTCCTGCCGGCCACCATCATGGTGCCGCCGGTGGCGTAGTCGAGGCCCACCTGGAAGCCGGTCTGCGTTTGCTTGGTATAGGCCTCGAGCGGACCGGTCTTGTCAAAGATGAACCCGACGCGAATGTCTTTGGCCTGGCCATGGCTGTTGCCGGATGCCAGTAAAGCTACGAGCAGCGTAAGTGCGGCACTGCAGAAGTGAGACTTCATATGATTTCTCCTCGTTGCGGACCGATTGTGTTGCGGCAATGCAACTCGTGCCGGCAGATTTCTCTTGACCACCTTGCACTTCGCAAAATACTTTGTTACGATTAATTCAACAACTAATGAATTTTACCGCGACTTTGCCCGAAACGACAAGTCATCGTGAATTGTCCGCGTAAAAAATTCTGCGCATGGTTCCATCAAAACCCCCTGAGGAGGAAAGAAACATGAAACAGAAATACATGAGTGTTGCCATTGCCGCCATGTTGCTGGGCAGCGGATCGGTATCTGCGCAGCAGGCCCAGTCGAGCGGCACGTCGACCGCCAAGGCGGACGACGGCGAAAAAATCGAAACCATCACCGTGACGGCGCGCCGTCGCGAGGAATTGATACAGGACGTCCCGGGGGCGGTCAGCGCCTTTTCCGGCGCCGCCCTTGAGAAGTCGGGCACGCCCGATATTACTGGCCTGGCAGACCTGGTGCCGAATACCACGCTGAAGGCCTCGCGCGCGACCAACACCACGCTGACCGCCTTCATCCGCGGCATCGGCCAGCAGGATCCGGTGGCCGGATATGAACAAGGGGTGGGCATCTATCTGGACGATATTTACATGGCCCGCCCGCAAGGCGCCCTGAACGACATTTATGACCTAGAGCGCATCGAAGTATTGCGCGGCCCGCAGGGCACCCTCTACGGCCGCAACACCATCGGCGGCGCAGTCAAGTACGTGACGAAAAAGATCGCCGATAAACCCGAGGTGAGCCTCAAGGCGACCTTCGGCAGCTATAACGAAAAGGACCTGGTCGTCAAAGGCAGCCTGCCCGTTACCGACACCTTCCGTCTGGGCGCGACAGTGGCCTCGTTCAATCGCGACGGCTTTGGAAAGAACGTTGTCAACGGTTTCGAAAACTACAACAAGGATGTTTTGGCCGGGCGAATCACCGCCGAGTTCACGCCCTCGTCCTCGTTGTTCGTCCGCTTCGCGGCAGACCGCACGGTCGACGATTCGATCCCCAAGCAAGGCTATCGTCTGACCGCCGGCCCGGCACCGACCAACCTGCCGGTACTGGAAGGCAAATACGACACGCGCGCCAATCTCTATTCGGTACTGGGGAACGCGCAAAAGATAACCTCCAGCGGCGAGTCTCTGCTGGTGGACTGGGCGATCAATCCGGACCTGTCGTTTAAATCGATCACCGCGCATCGCCAGGACAAATCCTATGCGCCGATCGATTTCGATTCGCTCAATACCCCTTTATTTGAAGCTCCGGCGATCTACAAGAACAAGCAAAACAGCCAGGAATTCCAGTTCACGTATACCGGCTCCAAGTGGCAGGGTGTTGCGGGCGTTTTCCTGATGAGAGCCAACGCGTTCAACGAGTTTGATGTGTTGTTCAACGCCTCGGGCGGTCTCTCGCTCTACACGCTGGACGATATCGACAGCAAGACCTGGGCGGCGTTCGCCGATGCCAGCTACAGCGTATCGGATACGTTCAACGTCAATATCGGCGGTCGCTACACCGACGATACGCGCGAGGCGCGCATCTACAAGCGGACTTACCTGGGCCTCGCCGGATCGCCCACGCTCGGCAACCCGGCCGCAGTGGGACTGGCCGCCAATACCGACATGCAAAAGAGCGACTTGAACCGGACCGACACCAAGTTCACACCCAAGATAGGCTTTGGCTGGAAGCTTACGCCCGAGCATAACGTCTATGCGTCGTACTCGGAAGGTTTCAAGGGCGGCATGTTCGATCCGCGCATGGACTTGGGAGGATTACCGACCAGTGCCACATCGCTGGAGAAACGCAAAGGCGTCGAACCGGAAGAGGTCAAGGCCTATGAGCTGGGCCTGAAGTCGACGTTCAATCGCGGTCGCGTTCAGACCAATGCCGCCGTGTTCTACACGGACTATACGAATGTGCAAATTCCAGGCTCGATTCCCACCGTTAATGCCAGCGGCGTCGTCACCGGATTTGCGGGCAACGTCACCAATGCCGGCAAGGCCAAGATCAAGGGCCTCGAGTTAGAGGCACTGGCGCGCGTCACGGATGCATTCACCATGAGCGGCATGGTCGGATACATCGACGCCAAGTACAAGGAATGGATTGTTGCTAACGGGCTCGCGGGCAGCGCGGCGGCGCTTGTCAACGTCGCCAGCGCGGCAGCTTTCCAGAACACGCCGAAGAAGTCGGCCAATCTCACGGCGACCTACGAATGGCCGCTCGCGATGTTCGGCAGGGACGGGGGTCTGGCACTGTCCAATAGCGTGTCCTATAAGAGCGAAGTATTTCAGGCCGAATTCGTGCGCTTGAGCGGCGTGCCCGCGCTGGACGCCCTGGTGCCACAGAATCAGATGCTGGTGCAACCGGGATTTTCGCTCTGGGACGCCAGCCTGATCTGGACCAGCAAGGACCGAAAAGTCCAGGTCGCGCTGAATGGACGCAACCTGACGGACAAACGCTACAAGGTCGCGGGCTACCCGTTCGGCGGATTCTTCAATACCGTCACGACGTTCTACGGCGACCCGCGCATTGTCAAGGCCTCCGTCACGCTGAAATTCTAGCGCGACTACCGGCGGCGCCCCGTGGCGTCGCCGGTTTTCTTCGTGGGCAGCTTGCCGCCGCGCGCACACACGCTGCGGAAACCGGCCGCGCAGTATTCCACCATGCGCGGTTCGATCGACGCGAGATCATCCGAACGGCAGCGTCCGCCGCTGACGCGGTCCAGACGCCCTGTACGTGAAAGGGCGAGCGTGAGGGAACCAGTCAGAAAATGAAAGCACCAGAAAAGTTCTTCTTCGCTTGCTTCCGGGAGGGCGCGTTTTACCACCGCAATCAATCTATGCACCAGCGGGTCGAAATACGTCATGATGGACTGGGCGACGTGCGAGGCATCATTGTTGACCAGCGCGATAAGGCGAAAATAATTTTTCCATCCGTCGTCGCCGTTTCGTGCCCGCTCCAGCAATGGAATTACAAACGCGGCAACGGCACCTTCAACCGTGACTTTGTCGCCGCATTCGGACTCGTACGTATCGAACGCTTCCATGCGCTCGGAAAATACCAGCTCGGCGCGTCGCTCCAGCACCGCGTCGAACAAACCCTGCTTGGTGGCGAAATAGTAGTGGGCCAGCGCCGGGTCGACATTGGCCAGCTCGGCCACCTCGCGCATGGTGACGCCGTCGAAGCCGCGCTTCGAAAACAGGTCCTCGGCGGCATCGAGAATCCGGTCAGCCGTGATCACGCTGCCATCCACTTTGCGCGGCCGGCCGACCGTCGCGCGTTTTCGTTTCGGCGTCGCGGACTTCGACATCACGGGGCTGGCAGTCTTGCCCCTTTCGATGGACTTTCTGGTTCCCATGTCACGGCTGATTTTCATGTGCGCCCGATCGTGAATTTTCGCGGCGGCAGCAACTGGAACCACCGCAGCGCCAATCCATCAAGTATTTCAAAGATGTCTCATTCTAATTGCTTAAAGGCACCGTGATGAACTATGTCGATGTGTTTTATCCGAGCGATGACGGTCTGCGTCTCTATGCGCGCGATTATCCCGGCCCGGATCGGAATGCCCCGGTCATTCTCTGCTTGCCCGGGCTCACGCGTAACAGCAAGGACTTCGCCGGGCTTGCGGATAGCTTGCAGGCCACGCATCGCGTTTTATGCCCCGACCAGCGCGGCCGCGGCCGCTCGGCACGCGATGCCGATGCGACCCGCTATCGTCCCGACCGCTACGTGGAGGACATGCGCACGCTGCTTGATTTGCTGGGTATTCCGCAAGTGCTGGTGATCGGCACGTCGCTGGGCGGCTTGATGGCGCTAATCATGATGGCCGTCGATCCGACGAGAGTCCGCGCGGTGGTGCTGAATGACGTCGGTCCCGAAGTGGATCCACGCGGCCTTGCGCGCATCGCCGGCTACGTCGGGAAGACCGCACCTGCGCACGATTGGGACGAGGCGGCCGAACAGACCGCCCACACCAATGGCATCGCCTTTCCCGACTATCGGCCGGCCGATTGGCAGGCCATGGCGCGCGATGTGTATGTGCAGGAAGGAACGACACCGGTCCTCGATTACGATCCGGCCATTGCGATGGGCGTATCCAACGGGACATCCGCGCCTAACCTTTGGCCCTGGTTTGAACAGATCGGCAGCAAGCCCATGCTGGTGATTCGCGGTGAGACTTCGGACATCCTGTCCGCGGAAACGCTGGCCGAGATGAAGCGCCGCTTGCCGCATATCGTCACGCAGAATATTCCGAATCGCGGCCATGCGCCCACGCTCAGCGAACCGTTGGCGCACGCCGCCATTGCAGATTTTCTTGGTGGCGTTGGGACGACGTGAGTTGGGATCCGGTCAGTTCGCGCGCGCATTTGCGTTCTCGCGACCCGATTGACCAGCAGGCCGGAGCGTAGAACGCCATTCTGCGCGCCCTTCCGGCCATAATTGCCGGGAACACCGCACCAGTGCTGGTGTTTGATGCTGATGCCGCAAGGCGCGGTACGTAATGCGGCGATGCGCGAGATGAGAAACTGGTGGGCCGTGTTGGACTTGAACCAACGACCAAAGGATTATGAGTCCTCTGCTCTAACCAACTGAGCTAACGGCCCGACTTTATTGCTAACAACACCTTCCTCTGCTCGTCGATGCGACAAAGCACCGCATCGACCCACTTCGCGCTGTGCACAGCGCTCAGATTCGGCTCCGTCCCAATGTGCGCAGGCACATTGGGAGCCGCGGGCCTCATCCAACTGAGCTAACGGCCCGACTTTATTGCTAACAACACCTTCCTCTGCTCGTCG
>JBDTSU010000252.1:0-5348 GCA_039930965.1 Betaproteobacteria bacterium | reverse complement strand
TATGCTCATGATCTGGATCAAAAAGCTCCTGTTGTTGTGGATGATCGTATGGCTGCCGGTATCCGGCGCCATAGCGGCAGTCATGCCACTCACGCGATCCGCTTCAACGCCTGTCGTCGCAGAGAATGCGTCCGCAGGCGACCAGGGGGTGGCAACGCCCATGCCTTGCCACAATACTGCTGGCAAAGTCCATGCCGGATTGGGCGAAGGTTGCAACCACTGCGTCCTGTGTCACCTCGCCGGCGCCCTGACGTTAAGCACGCTGCCGGTGGTGCCATCGGTTCCACCCTCGCACGTTTTCTCCGCAGCCCCCATCGCCAGCCATCCTTCTTTTGTTCCCGAACTGCTGATCCCGCCACCGCGTTTCGCCCTCGCCTAGCGCGAGGGGCTAACGCAGCACTTCTGCCCGCATCCAGCGGGAATTGCGTTGATCCTCGCATGTCCATTTCTTTGCGAGCGAAGGATCACCATGAAATTCTCAATTGCGTTGGCAAGCGGCCTGTTGGTCGTGCTGAATACAGTTTCCGGCGTTTTCGCGGCGCCGGATGCGACGAATGAAACGGCCGCCGTCCCGCTGGCGACGTACCGTTCACCATTCCACGACTACCGCGGCCTGGGGGAAGACAAACTCATTCCGTGGAAACAGGCCAATGACGAGGTCGGGCGCATCGGCGGCTGGCGCGTATATGCACGCGAGGCTAACGCGGTAACGCCGCCGACAGCCTCACCGGAGACAGCGGCACCCGTCACCGCTCCGGCATCAACTCCTGCCGAGGCACCGGCCAGGCGCGAGCCTGTCCGCACCGGCCATGACCATCACCGCCAGGAGTGAGCCATGCAATCCATGATTGCACGTCACATTCATCGACTGGTCACGATCCTGTTACTGCTGGGCTTGGCCGGTTGCACCACCTTCTCGCCCGACGGTGGCTTTGCGTCCGTCCAACAGACGATCCAGGACCGCATCGGCAAGGAGCTGCGCTGGGCGAGAAGCGACGCGGACCGCGAGGCGAACGCCATGCGCGTGCGCGAACTGCTGCAAAAACCGCTTGCCATTGACGATGCGGTGCAGATCGCGCTCCTGAACAACCCGGGCCTGCAAGCCGCATTCGCCGAACTTGGCGTGTCCGAGGCCGACCTGGTGCAAGCGGGCCGGCTGTCTAATCCCCACCTCACGCTGCTCCGGGTGCGGCACGACGACGACTACAAGATCGAACAAGTGCTGACCTTCAATGTGTTTTCACTCATCACCCTGCCGATGGCGACGGAAATGGAAAGGCGGCGTTTTGAATCGGTGCAGCGCGCAGTCGCGGTGGAAGTACTGCGCCTGGCCGCCGATACCCGCAAGGCCTGGATTCTCACGGTATCCGTCGAAGAGAACGTACGCTATGCGACACAGGTGAAAACGGTGGCCGATGCCAGCGCCGAACTGGCCCGGCGCATGCTGCGCGTCGGCAACTGGAGCAAGCTCTCGCAAGCGCGCGAGCAGGGCTTCTATGCCGATGCGGCGCTGAATCTGGCACGTGCGGTGCAGAACCAGACCGGTACCCGAGAAAAACTCACCCGGCTGATGGGACTCTGGGGTGAGGACACGCATTTCAAACTGCCCGAACGCCTTCCCGACCTGCCGGCTATCGCGGACGAACTGCCCAATGTCGAACAGATCGCGCTGCGACAGCGGCTCGATGTCCAGGCCGTGCGCATGGAGATGGAGGCGACGGCAAGAAACCTGGGCCTCACCAGGGCAACGCGATTCATCAACGCCCTCGAGCTGGGGCCCGCGCGGGTGTTGGAAGGGAAGAAGTCCGATCCGTTCAAGAAAGGCTACGAACTCAGCCTGGAGATACCGCTGTTCGATTGGGGTAGCGCCAAGGTGGCTAAAGCCGAGGCGCGCTATATGCAATCGGCATATCGCCTCGCCGAAGCAGCAATCAACGCGCGCTCGGAAGTGCGCGAGGCATATCACGGCTATCGGCTAAGTTACGACATCGCCAAACACTACCGCGACGAGATCGTGCCAATCAAGAAGCGCATCGCCGACGAAAACCTGTTGCGCTACAACGGCATGCTGATCGGCGTATTCGATCTGCTGGCCGACGCCCGTTCGCAGATCGCCAGTGTCAACGGCTACATCGACGCGCTGCGCGATTTCTGGCTGGCGAAAGCCGATCTCGACATGGCCATGATCGGCAAGCCCAACATGACCGCACCGTCTGCGGGACCGGCGAGTGCCGCCGCCGCCCCCGCCGGCCACTGACCAGGACAAGATGAAATGAAAACAACTTCACGTAGAACATTTCTGGGTGCGGCGGGCATCGCCGGCGCGGCAGTCGCGGCCTCCGCGGTCAGCCGGGTCGCCCTGGCCGCGTTGCCCGAACCGGTGATCCAGACCAAGCCCGACACCATGCCTCCCCTCGTGCCGAACAGCGGGCGCCCGTACAACCCGGTGGTGACCCTGAACGGCTGGACCCTGCCCTGGCGCATGAATAATGGCATCAAGGAATTCCATCTGGTCGCGGAGCCGGTGGTGCGCGAGATGTGCGAGGGCTTCAAGGCGCACCTGTGGGGGTACAACGGACAGTCACCGGGGCCGACCATCGAAGTGATCGAGGGCGACCGCGTACGCATCTTCGTCACCAACAAGCTGCCGGAACACACCTCCGTGCACTGGCACGGCCAGCGCATTCCCAACGGCATGGACGGCGTCGGCGGCCTGAACCAGCCCGCCATTCAACCCGGCAAGACCTTCGTCTACGAGTTCGTGGCGCGCCGCCCCGGCACGTTCATGTACCATCCGCACGCCGACGAAATGACGCAAATGGCGATGGGCATGATGGGCTTCTGGGTGACGCATCCCAAGCACAAACACCCGCTGATCGACGAGGTCGACCGCGATTTCTGCTTTCTCCTCAACGCCTACGATGTCGATCCGGGAAGCTACACGCCGAAGATCATGACCATGCTCGATTTCAACCTGTGGTCGTGGAACAGCCGCATCTTTCCCGGCATCGATCCGCTGGTGGTGCGCAAGAACGACAAGGTACGCATCCGTATCGGCAATCTGACCATGACCAATCATCCGATTCATCTGCACGGACACGAGTTCATGGTGACCGGCACCGACGGTGGTCCGACATCACATGCTTCGCGCTGGCCCGAAGTCACCACCGATGTGGCGGTGGGGCAAATGCGGCAGGTCGATTTTCTGGCGGATGAAGAAGGCGACTGGGCGTTCCATTGCCACAAGAGCCATCACACCATGAACGCCATGGGTCACGATGTGCCAACCCTCATCGGCGTCGATCATCGCGGCATCGCCAAACAGATCACTTCCCTCATCCCGGATTACATGGTGATGTCGGAACGCGGCATGGCCGACATGGCGGAAATGGAAATGCCGCTGCCCGACAACACCGCGCCGATGATGACCGGTCAGGGACCATTCGGGTCGGTGGAAATGGGCGGCATGTTTTCGATGCTCAAGGTTCGTCGCGACCAGAAACCGGGCGACTACAAGGATCCCGGCTGGTACCGGCAGCCTCCCGGCACCACGGCATTTGAATGGACCGGCGCATTGGCCGAACCGGCACGATTCAGGTCCGAAGGACGATCTTCCATGCCGCGCACCGACAAGGGCAACGACGTTGAAGTGCAGATACGTAAACCAATGGGCAACATGAAGCATTGAACGATAACGATGCAATCCACATCAAACTCGACAACCAGACGAAGGATTAGCCAACCATGAAGGTCTTTCAATCCATACTCATCGGAACAGCGCTGTCGATCGCGGCTTCCGGCGCTCTTGCGCACGGCGACGAGGACCACAAGAAAGCCAATGCGCCGGTGAAGAAGGAACAAAAGGAGTGGGGTATCGCCGGCGATGCGAAGAATGTCAAACGCACCATCAAGCTCACCATGTCCGACATGATGCGCTTCACACCGAACAGGATTGAAGTCAAACAGGGAGAAACGGTGCGGATCTCGCTCAACAACACCGGCAAGATCCTGCACGAAATGGTGATCGGCACCAAAAAAGAACTCGACGAACACGCCGCACTGATGGTCAAGTTCCCGAACATGGAACACGACGAGCCGTACATGGCGCATATCCCGCCGGGCAAGACCGGCGCGATTATCTGGACATTCAACCGGCCGGGGGATTTCGACTTTGCCTGTTTGATTGCCGGGCACTATCAAGCGGGCATGGTAGGCAAGATCACGGTTGCCGGCAAATAGGGGCGACATCGACGGATACACTTGACTACCCAATAGGCACAATTATGGTACGAACTCACGTTCGCGCCTATCGTCGCACACTGACTCGTTCTCCGGCAATCGCGGTGGAAGGAGTCAGTGTGCGACACAAGCGGTTTTTGTCACCTCGGTTGGCAACCGGTCAGTAAAGGAGCTCCCATGCGTTACGCCGTTTTGCTATTCGCGCTCTGGCCGCTGATATGCTGCGAGCGCTGCGACTACACACCGCTGTGCATCGCTTTGTCGGTGGGTATCGCGATCCTGCTTTACGCCGCGCTATCGATCGTTCACGAGCTTCGCTTGCTGGCGGGTTGGGGGCACGCGGACCATTGGCCCCGCTAACGTCACATGAAGCGCGCAATCACCAATTTCACTTTTGCTTTCACTTTCACTCCTGGAGAAAACAATGAATTACCTTAAATCCGCCCTTATCGCAGCAGCAATTGCCGCGACGATGCCGCTTGCGGCGCTCGCCGCCGGCGAACACAAGGACGAGCACCACGCGGAGGCGAAGGCCGCCGTTCCGATGGCGGAAGGCGAAGTCCGGAAAATCGACCGGGACGCGAGCAAGATCACCATCAAGCACGGCGAGATCAAGAGCATCGACATGCCGCCGATGACCATGGTGTTCCAGGTGAAAGACGCGGCCTTGTTCGACAAGGTCAAGGCCGGCGACAAGGTCCGGTTTGCCGCCGAGAAGACCGCGACCGGTTATGGCGTGACCGCGATCGAGGTGGCGAAATGAGCGCGGCGGGGCTCAGTAACGCCGTGGTGTTGGCACTGGCGCTTGGACTCGCGTCACCTGCGCGTGCCGAACTTGTTGACCTGAAATGGAACGGCGACCGATTCGCGCACAAGGCAAGCATTGCGCCGAAAAAATTCCTCGAAGTGTGCGGCAAGCTGAAGAAGGGCGAAAACATTGGTTGGCAATTCTCCGGCAGCGCACCCACTGACTTCAATATCCATTACCACGTCGGCAAGGACGTGGTGTATCCGGCGAAGCGCGAAGACGTCAGCACTGCGCGCGACTCTTTTGCCGTCCCGCTGGACCAGGATTACTGCTGGATGTGGAGCAACAAAGGTGCGCAAGC
>JBDTSU010000251.1:0-5375 GCA_039930965.1 Betaproteobacteria bacterium | reverse complement strand
GCCGATGGCACAGACCTGAAACGCGACTTCCATGGCCGCCGTCGCGGAGGTGAACACCCGCGTTGGGCGGTCGCCGTGATAGGCCGATAGCGCCGCTTCAAACGACTGCACCTGCGGGCCGCTGGCAATCCAGTGCGACAACAGCGTCTGCTTGACGGCATCGCCCATGCTTTCGGTCAACGTCGGCCGCGCGAAGGGAAGGTAAGTCGCCGGCATCAGGACCGCGCCACCAGCCACACGCCCACCACGATAAAGGCGACGCCGATCAGCTTTTGTGCGGCAAGCGATTCGCCGAAAAGCCACCACGCGGCAAAGGCGTTGACCACGTAGCCGATCGAGAGCATCGGATAGGCGACGCTGACCGGCACGCGCGACAGGGCCATGATCCACACCACCAGGCTGATCGCATAGCAGCACATGCCGGCCAAGATGTATGGCTGGCCCGCCAGCTGCCAGCCGATGGGAACGATATTGCCGAGGTTGAATTCGAAATGGCCGACGCGCGTGGTTCCCGCCTTCAGCAGCAGTTGCGCCGCCGCGTTCAGCAGCACGCCGGTCAGGATCAGGGAGAAGCTGGTGACATTCACGGGGTAGACAATTTTCGGATGGCAACGCGGCGCGGGTCCAGGTGAATGATCTCGAAGGAGAGGCCAAGCGCCTTCATTTTTTCCACATCGCCAGGCTGAATTATAGCGATGACCGGTCCCGGCACGTTCCAGGCGGCCGGAAAATCTTCCAGGCGCTTGATCCATCGGTCCGGTTCGCTGGCCTCGCCCAGTTCGAATTCATCGATGTAGTTCACCAGCGTCAATGTGCGCTGGAGATAGAAGGGCAATGATTGATCGTAGATTTCCACTGCGTAAAGCCGGGTCTCGGACTTGAGAAAGTAGCCGACGGATTGCGCCAGGTTCGCCCCTGATTGCAGGGGTGAAATTTTCTCATAGCCGCGCTCGATGAGTTCAATGCCGATCATGGTTCCCAGCGACATGAACAGCACGCCGAGCCATTTGCGGTTGAAGCGCAGCAGGGCAAAGGCAACCAATGCCGATGCCGCGATCACCAGCGCGGCCGTAACCACCCACCAGCTCATCTCATCGTACAGCGGCCGGCTGAAATCTTCCTGCGCCTTTTTCATCGGCGCCAGCCAGGCGGCATAAGCGCCCCACAGCGACAATGGAAACACCGGCAATACCAGCCAGCCGATCCGCCGTGCGTCGGTGCGTTGAAGGTAAACACCGATTACCAGTGCGAGGAGCGGAAACATGGGCAGGATATACGCCGGCAGTTTTGACCCCGATTTGCTGAAAAACAGCAGGATGAAAATGGCGAAAAGCAGGACCATCTTGAGCGGGGCGAAAATCCCGTCCTGCCCGGCAAGCCGGGCGGGGGCGCGCCAGCCGGAGATGGCCGCCGGGACCAGCGCGAGCGCCCACGGCAGAAATCCGGCGAACAGGATCGGCAGGAAAAACCACCAGCTTTCGACGCGCCGGTGCGCGGTGGAGGTGAACCGCTCGAAGTGCTCGTGGATGAAAAAGAAATGCAGGAATTCCGGATTCTGCACCGACACCATCACGAACCAGGGCGCGACGAGCGCAAGGAATATCAGCAGGCCGCGCGTCCATTCGAGTTGCGTCAACAGCCGGAACTGGCGCTGGACCAGGCAATACAAAAACAATGCCGCCGCCGGAAACACGACACCGATCAAGCCCTTTGACAACATAGCGCCCGCCATGCCCGCCCAGGCCAGGCACAGCCAGCGGCGGCGCGATGTGTCGTTTGCGCTGCCTTGGGCGATCAGGAACGACGACATCGTCAAGGTCATCCAGAATGTCAGGCCCATGTCGAGCGTGACAATTTCATTGAGTGCCGCAAAATACGGCGCCGACAGCAGCACCAGCGCCGAGAGCAGGCCGGTTTCCCCGTCGTACAGCCGCTTTCCGGTATATGCGACCAGCAAAATGCAGCCGAGTCCGGTGAGCGCCGTGTACAGGCGTGCCGAGAGTTCGCTCTCGCCAAACAGTTTGAAGGCGATCGCCGTCGCCCAGTACTGCAGGGGCGGCTTCTCAAAATATTTGAGGCCGTTCAGGCGGGGCGTGACGAAATCGCCGGTGGCGGCCATCTCGCGCGAAATTTCCGAGTAACGTCCTTCATCGGGATTGGCCAGCTTGCGGTCGCCGAGACCGTCGAGCGAAATGAACAATACCAGCAGGGCGAACAATATGAGGAGCGGGCGGGGAATGCGCGATGGCACGGGGCGTTAGGCGCAATGTGCTGCGGCGCCGCGATGGGAGATGGCGCAATTTTAGCCGAGTTAACTGAACCGCCCCGGGGATGAACGCTCAGGAAGCCTTGAGCAGCACCACGACCGCGCCGGAACCGCCATCGGCGGGACGCGCGTCGCAAAAAGCCAGCACCTCATTGCGCTGCGACAGTGATAGCCTCACTTTATTGCGCAGCACCGGTGTGCTGTTGGGCGAACGGTATCCCTTGCCGTGAACAATGCACACGCAGCGAAGTCCGGCGTGGCGGGCGTGGGCCAGGAATTGTCCAAGTTCAATTCGCGCCGCGTCGCTGGTCACACCGTGAAGGTCCAGCGTGGACTGGATGATCCACTGGCCGCGCCGGAGTTTGCGCATGATCTCGGATGGCAATCCCGGCCGGAGAAAGGTAATGAGGTCACCGTTCTCAATGTCGGCGTCCCAGCCCGAGGTGTCCTTAAGCAGTTCGCCGGGAATGGCGGCGTCGTCCTCCATGCGTTTCAGGGCGATCGGTCGGGGACGCGGTTTCGCGAGTTCGGCCCGCGGGCGGGAAGGCAACGGCTTGACGTTGTCCGCCTCCATTTCGGCGCGGAACAGGTCATCTTCGTTGGGCGGCAGTGCCGGCGTAGACATGGGCGGCGGGCGGTCGTAAAGGTGAAACTCTATATCTGGCGCGGCTTAACAGGCACAAATGGCTTGAGAGCCGCGCCCGTGCTTGAGTTTTACGGTTAAATTAGTGCAATGCTTCAAGGTATTTGTCTGCATCCAGCGCTGCCATGCAACCGGTTCCCGCGCTCGTGACGGCCTGGCGATAGACGTGGTCCTGCACGTCTCCAGCGGCGAAAACGCCCGGCACCGAGGTCGCGGTGGCGTTTCCCTGGTTGCCGGACTGCGTGACGATGTATCCGTTAACCATGTCGAGTTGCCCCGCGAAGATATCGGTATTGGGTTTGTGGCCAATGGCCACAAAGCAACCCTTGACGGCGAGATCACGGGTGGACCCGTCTTGCGTCGATTTCACGCGCACACCGGTGACACCGGTCTTGTCGCCGAGAACTTCATCGAGCGTGTGATTCCAGAGGATGGTGACCTTGCCTTCCTTTTCCTTGGCCATGAGCCGGTCGGCAAGAATTTTCTCGGAGCGAAACTTGTCGCGGCGATGAATGACGGTGACATGGCGGGCGATATTGGACAGATACAGGGCCTCTTCCACGGCCGTATTGCCGCCGCCCACCACGCAGACATCCTGGCCTTTGTAGAAAAAACCGTCGCAGGTGGCGCACCCCGACACGCCTTTTCCCATGAAGGCGTCTTCCGACGGCAGGCCCAGGTATTGTGCCGATGCGCCGGTGGCAATGATCAGCGCGTCGCAGGTGTAGGTGCCGGAATCGCCTGTCAGATTGAACGGCCGGACTTTCAGGTCGACCGTGTGAATATGGTCGAAAATGATCTGGGTATTGAATCGCTCGGCGTGTTTCAGGAAGCGCTCCATCAATTCTGGACCCTGCACACCCTCCGCATCGGCCGGCCAGTTCTCCACGTCCGTGGTGGTCATGAGTTGTCCGCCCTGCGCGATGCCGGTAAGCAATACCGGGTTCAGGTTGGCGCGCGCGGCGTAAACGGCGGCCGAATAACCGGCGGGGCCGGAGCCGAGGATGATCAGTCGATGGTGCGCATTGGGCATGGTGGTCTTTCGATGTGTACGGTCGGATGGCTCGCTATTTTACCGTGGTGGTGCAAATTGCCGGCCGCCATACCAACGAAAATGGGGGCCGCGCGCACGAATTCAACCTGCCCCGCTGACCGGCGGGAGCCGCTACCCCGGATCTCAAACCGTTTCCGCAAATATGCGAAAATGCCGTGAAAATCAATGGACTGGTTACTCGGGCATTCGCGCACGAAGGCATTACAATAGCCGCTTGATTGACGGGCGGCCTCAGGGGAACGCATGTTACGGTCTATTCCACTTTTCAAAGACTTGAGCGACATCGATATGACGGTCATCAATGACCTCGCCATCGACAAAGTCGTTTCCAAGGGCAATGTCGTACTGACCGAGGGCGAGATTGGTGATTCGCTCTACGCCATCGTTTCCGGGCGGGTAAAAGTGTTTATCGGCGACGAGGACGGCCGCGAGATCATCCTGAAGATTCTCGGGCCGGGGGATTTTTTCGGCGAGATGTCCCTCATCGACAGCCAGCCCCGCTCAGCCTCGGTGTCGACACTGGAGAACTCGGTATTCAAGGTGCTGTCGCATTCCGCTTTCGAAACATCGGTCGAGAAGGCGCCGCGGATCGCCACCCTGGTGATGCAGGCCCTGGCCAAACGGCTGCGCGATGCCGACCGCAAGATTTCCACGCTGGCCCTGATGGACGTTTATGGGCGGGTGGCCAACACCTTGCTGGAACTCGCGATCACCTCCAACGGCAAACTGGTGGTCGGCGAAAAACTTTCCCAGCAGGACATCGCCAACATGGTGGGTGCCTCGCGGGAAATGGTGAACCGGATCCTGAAAGACCTGTCGGATCGCGGTTATATCTCCGTGGAAGCCAAGACCATCACGATTCACGACGAGAAGTTGCCGCCGTCGTTCTAGCAGCCGATTGTCTTTGCCTCCGATCGGCTGCCAGGCAATCCGGCGGAGATAATCCTGCCGCTATAATGGCACCCACTTATGAGTGCCCGAAAAAATAGCGAGATATTTGACCCGACGGCACCGCCGCCACGGGCATCCACCCCACAGTCCACCCGGTTGTCCCGCCTGATGCGTGAGGCAGGCTGGATCGTGTTCCTGGCGCTCGCCATTTATCTGGCCTTGATATTCGCCACCTACCAGCAAAGCGACCCCGGCTATTTTTTCACGGTCAAGGATGGCCCGATCCTGAACAAGGGCGGCTGGATGGGCGCGCAGCTATCGCATTTTGCGTTCGGTATCAGCGGACTTTCCGCCTGGTGGTGGGTGGCGTTGGCCGTGTACGCGGTGATGCGCCTGTTTCACCGGGTCGAAGTGTGGAGCATGTTCGATCATCGCAACCTTGCCATTGCCCTGATCGGTTTCATGATCCTGCTGCTGGCATCGAGCACCCTTGAAGCATTGCGATTGCATTCGCTGACCGT
>JBDTSU010000250.1:0-5389 GCA_039930965.1 Betaproteobacteria bacterium | reverse complement strand
ATTCCGGGGTGGCCGCGACGTTGGCTTGTTCGGTGACGGGGCGGTCGATGACATTCAGTTCTTTGCTCATGGTGTTTTCCTCAGTTATTAGGTGAATAAAGGCGCTAAAATTGTGAACTGGTTCACAGTTTCCCAAAGCTTACTGTGATAGCTAGCTGATTTGCAAGGGTTTCTAAATTGATGCGTAAATCGAGTTCCGACCGACCAACCGAAGACCAGGCGCTTCTCGATCAAGCGCGGGATGTCATATCGGCTGCGCTTAAGAACGGCACTGCGTCCGACCCAAGGCTGGTCGAGGCTTTAGCCGGGAGGCTAGCGAGCATTCGCGTCGACGTGCCCATGCAGTTGCAACTAATGCTTGACGCAGTCAGGTTCTTCTACTTGTCGGGACATGCGTTTACCGGCCTTCCAATCGCCCAGCGGGCACGAACCCTTGCAGTCGAGTCCGCGAATTCGACCGCCGCGTTCGATTCTTTGCTGTTGGTGGGAGTATGCGCGGCCGACACCGGCGGCATACCTACTGCGATGGAAGCGTATGCAGATGCATTGCGGCTCGCCAAGTCTGCCGACGACCCATTTCGCGAAGGCAGGGTCTGGCAAAACCTTGGTGTTGCCTTGATGTATGTTGGGCTGTATGGCGAAGCAATCAGTTGCTTCGAGTGTGTCGTTGCGAAAGCGGAGCTGGAGCCACGATTGCAGGCGGCGGCGGGAAGGGCCTACACAAACATTGCACTCTGTCGCCTGAATCTTGATGACATTCGCCAAGGCCTTATTGCCATCGACAGGGCGGTCGCCATGTCGGTGGATGCCGATACGGCGGAGTCGGCCCTGAATCGCGTCATCATTGAAAACAACTACACGCGACTCTTGCTCGAGGCGAATAATTTCGACGGTGCCAGGGAGCACGCAAAATTGGCGCGGCACTATGCCAACAAGTCAAACTTGCCCCGGGCAGACATTTCCGCCGCAGTGGCGGAGGGGCTTTCAGAAGTCTTCGCCGGCCAGGTGGATGTCGGAATTACCCGCCTGATAAGTACTCTCGAGCGCGCAAGAACGCTGAAAATTACGACCAGGGAAGTCTTGATCGCGTTGGTCAAGGCGTATGAATTCGTCGGACAGCCGGATCGTGCCTTGATCTACCTGAGGCAGATGCTTGAACAGCAGCGCAGCACACAAGAACAGAATGCCCTCAAGCACATTAAGCTCCATCTCGAGCAACATCATCCGTCGGTGGAAGACGAAGTGCATGCGATCAAGCGATTGCAGACGCGCGAAGAAGTGCTGGAAGGGCGCGTTGCCAAGCAGGAATTGACCAAACAGTCCCAGGAGTTGTTCAAGGCGCGTGTTGAAGTCATGGAGCGCCTGGCGGTTGCCGCCGAGCTGCGCGACGATTCGACCGGCGAGCATTCCTATCGTGTGGGGCGCATGTCTTCACTGCTGGCACTGGAATACGGCTGCGACGAAGACACGATCTTCATGATTGACATCGCGGCGCGCCTTCACGATATCGGCAAGATCGGTATTCCCGACGGAATCTTGCTGAAACCCGCGCCGCTGAACGCGGCCGAACGCGATGTCATGAAGAGTCACACCACAATCGGCGCCGAAGTTTTGGCCAAGAGCAACATCGCCCACATGCAGATGGCGGAAGAAATTGCCCGTCATCACCATGAGTGGTGGGATGGCACCGGCTATCCGGGCAGCCAGTCGGGTTCGGGTATTCCGCTGGCCGCGCGCATTACGGCGCTCGCGGATGTTTTCGATGCGCTGACGCACGTGCGTCCGTACAAGTCCGCATGGACGATCGACAGCGCGCTGACCGAAATTCTTTCCCTTCGCGGCAGACAATTCGATCCCGAGTTGACGGACATGTTTCTGGGGCTGGTTGCCCGCCTGCGCCGCGAGCATGCCAACCTGGACCAGTTCCTCGGCGAGGCCGCGAAAAAATCACCTTTCCTGCAAGCG
The DNA here is from genome assembly GCA_039930965.1 of Betaproteobacteria bacterium. Classification (GTDB taxonomy): domain Bacteria; phylum Pseudomonadota; class Gammaproteobacteria; order Burkholderiales; family Usitatibacteraceae; genus UKL13-2. The sequence goes on along the minus strand of JBDTSU010000250.1, from coordinate 3,424 downwards.
CGCGACAAGATTCGCCTCACGCTGGAAAAAGGCCCGAACGAAAACCAGCAGTCGTCGATCAGTCGCATGGATATGCAACGCTAGCCGAGATTGGCCCCCAATGGCCTGTTCCGGTGTCGGGGATTGATGTTTACCTCGGGTTTCTTTACCAGCTATAATTGCATGCTTTGTCAGCTCTCAGGATGGTCTTGTGCGCAACCGCTTTGTCATAGGCAACTGGAAGCTAAACGGTAGCCTTTCGTTCAATGCCGGTTTATTGAATTCGCTGGTTTCCGGGGTGTTGCCCACTGATGGCAAGTTCTGCGGCGTTTGTGTGCCCGCGCCGTATCTGGCGCAGGCCGGCGCGCTAATGAACGGCTCGGCGCTCGGCTGGGGGGCACAGGACGTAAGCCGCTTTGAATCCGGCGCGTATACCGGGGACGTCGCGGCCGGCATGGTGGCGGAATTCGGGAGCCGCTATGCCATCGTCGGGCACTCGGAGCGGCGCGCCGTGTTTGGCGATACAGACGCCGCGGTGGCTGAAAAGTTTGGACGAGCGAAGAAAGCTGGACTGACGCCGATCCTTTGTATCGGGGAAAGCCTGGCGGAACGCGAATCCAACCAGACCGAAGCGGTGGTATCCCGGCAACTGAAAAGTATCGTCGACTTGCATGGGATTGCGCTATTGCAGGGGGCAATTGTGGCCTACGAACCGGTATGGGCTATCGGCACGGGCAGGACTGCCTCGCCGGACCAGGCGGAAGAAGTGCATGCATTTCTTCGTGGATTGGTCAAGCATTGGGACGCACGCGTTGCCGATACCTTGCCGATTCTGTATGGCGGCAGTGTCAAGAAGTCCAATGCGGCCGAGCTGTTTGCGATGCCGGATGTGGATGGTGGGCTGATCGGTGGCGCATCGCTGATCGCCGATGAGTTTTTGGGAATCTGGAATGCGTTGTAACGCATTCGATCTAGTTTAAGGAAGCGGTTATGTTGGCAAATATGGTTTTGATTTTGCATGTGATGGTCGCCTTTACCATTGTCGTGCTGGTGTTGCTTCAGCATGGCAAGGGCGCCGACATGGGCGCCGCCTTCGGCAGTGGCTCAGCGGGCAGCCTGTTCGGCGCATCCGGCGCGGCAAACTTCCTTTCGCGCTCAACGGGTGTCTGTGCGGCGGTGTTCTTCGCGACCTGCCTGGCGTTGACTTATTTTCACGCACCCAAGGCGGCAACCGGCGTGATGAGTGGCGGCGTGATGGTGGACGTACCCGCCAACCCGAACGCCGCCAAAACCGACGGCAGTGCCACCGGCATTCCCGCCCCGAATGCGGCCCCGGCGGCACCCGCCCCGGCGACGGTTCCGGTTCAAAGCGATTCGAAGTCGCAGCAGATTCCCAAGTAAATCCGCAGTAAAATTCGTTGTTGGTTGAATTGGCCCGGAATATTTTCAACGAGTCCGGGTCGCTCCGCGCTTCGGCCCTCTTCCGAAGTTTTCGGGCAAACAAAGCGTTTGGTTATCTGTTGGGGAAATTCGCATTGCCGTCGTGGTGGAATTGGTAGACACGCTGTCTTGAGGGGGCAGTGCGGAAACGCGTAAGAGTTCGAGTCTCTTCGACGGCACCAGGCATTCGGAAAAACAGGCGTCATGATCTCAAGTTTGTTTTAGATCAAGATAGCCCAACAAAATACGGGATGAAATGTGGCCTTGCGCGTTCTAACCAACGCGACACTCATCGAAAATGCTCGAAAACTATTTTCCCATCCTGATTTTTATTGCCATCGGCATTTCGGTCGGTGTCGGGCCGTTGGTTGCGAGCAAAGTGCTGACCGTCCTGCTCGGTGACGACAACCCCGACCCTCAAAAACTTTCCCCTTACGAATGCGGCTTTGAAGCATTCGAAGACGCGCGCATGAAATTCGACGTGCGCTATTACCTCGTCGCCATCTTGTTTATCCTGTTTGATCTGGAAATCGCATTCTTCTTCCCGTGGGCAATTGTTCTGCAGGAGATTGGCTGGTTCGGATTCACGGCAATGTTGGTGTTCCTCGGTATCCTCGTTGCCGGATTCATCTACGAATGGAAAAAGGGCGCGCTGGATTGGGAGTAGCGACGCGAGGAGTAAGAGCAGGCGGGTTTGGCAACTGCGCGCTTGCGGAGATGCGATAGGACGAGTCGGCGCAGGCTGCCGACAGGTCGGCCGCCTGAACTAGGCGATCGGCATGGAGGCAGCACAACGATTGAGGAATTTGTAAATGCCTGAAGGCGGAGTGTCCAACCAAGGATTTGTCACAACGCAGGTCGATACCCTGCTCAACTGGGCGCGCACCGGCTCGATGTGGCCCATGTCGTTTGGGCTTGCCTGCTGTGCCGTCGAAATGATGCATGCAGGCGCGTCACGCTACGACCTCGACCGTTTTGGCGTGGTTTTTCGTCCCAGTCCACGGCAATCCGACGTGATGGTCGTCGCCGGCACGCTTTGCAACAAGATGGCGCCAGCGATGCGAAAGGTCTACGACCAGATGGCTGAGCCGCGCTGGGTCATTTCCATGGGCTCGTGTGCCAATGGCGGCGGCTACTACCATTACTCCTATTCGGTGGTGCGCGGCTGTGATCGCATTGTCCCCGTTGACATCTATGTGCCGGGTTGCCCGCCGACTGCGGAGGCCTTGCTGTACGGCATCATCCAGTTGCAAAACAAGATCAAGCGCACCAACACCATCGCCCGCTGAAACCATGTCTGTAAAACTCGAACAACTGAAATCGAGCCTCAATGTCATCCTCGCCGACCGGATCGTCAGCTTGGTGGAAGAAAAAGGCCAGGTCGTCATCGAGGTCAAGGCCGACAATCTGATTTCCGTCATGACCACGCTTCGCGATGATCCCGCATTCACATTCAATCAACTGATGGATGTGTGCGGACTGGACTACAGCGAATACGGCGGCAACTGGAACGGCGCACGCTACGCGGTGGTTTATGTGATGCTTTCAACGATCTACAACTGGCGCGTCCGCGTGCGCGTGTTTTGTCCGGACGAGTCTTTTCCCATGGTGGATTCGATGACCGGCCTGTGGTCGTCGGCCAATTGGCCCGAGCGTGAGGCATTTGACCTCTACGGCATCGTCTTCAACGGCCACCTCGATCTGCGGCGCATCTTGACCGACTATGGTTTCGTCGGCCATCCGTTTCGCAAGGATTTTCCGGTTTACGGCACGGTGGAAATGCGTTATGACCCCGAGCAAAAACGGGTCGTGTATCAGCCGGTGACGATCGAACCGCGCGAAATCGTTCCGCGTGTGATCCGCGAAGAGAACTATGCGGACAGGAAATAGGCCGTGAACGAAATCAAGAACTACACAATGAACTTTGGGCCGCAGCATCCGGCGGCTCACGGCGTACTGCGCCTCGTGCTGGAACTGGATGGCGAAGTTGTGCAGCGTGCCGACC
>JBDTSU010000249.1:0-5393 GCA_039930965.1 Betaproteobacteria bacterium | reverse complement strand
GCGCGCAACAGCAACAGTACGCGTGACGCCGGAAGCGGCGCTCGCGGCGGCGGCCGCGGGGTTATCATGGCGCAGGCGGGCCTTTCTCCACGATCGCCGCGAATGATGACGAAACCTGACAATAAAAATCTGGCGGGAGACTTCTGGGGCGGCCTGGCGGCGATGCTGGTGGCATTGCCCGCCGCCATTGCCTTCGGTGTCACGATCTACGCCACCCTCGGCGGATCTTTCGCGGCCCATGGTGCGCTGGCCGGTATCCTCGGCGCGACGGCGCTCGGCCTGGTGGCGTCGTTACTCGGCGGCACCAATCGCCTCATCACCGCGCCCTGCGCACCGGCTGCCGCGGTTCTCTCCGCGTTCGCCATCGAACTGATCCAACGCGGCACGCCTGTCGAGGCCATCCTGCTGCTGCTCACGGTGCTGGGCCTGGCGGCGGGACTGCTGCAGTTGCTGTTCGGCCTGGCCGGACTCGGCCGGCTCATCAAGTACATGCCCTACCCGGTAGTCAGTGGCTATCTCTCGGCGGTGGGCCTCATTATCATCACCAGCCAGTTGCCCAAGCTGCTCGGCACGCCCGCCGGCACCTCGCTATGGCGGTCGTTGACCGCGCCCGCACTCTGGCAATGGCAGGGCATTGCCGTCGGCGCGGTCACCGCGCTGGTGATGGTGCTGGCGCCACGCGTGACCCGGCTGGTGCCTGCGGCCATCCTCGCGCTGGTCAGCGGCGTGCTGACCTATTTTGGCCTGGCCCTGATCGATGGCCATCTGCTGGTGCTCGCCGGCAACACGCTGGTGGTCGGGCCGCTGGACGGCGGCGGCGGCGGGCACGGCTTCATCGACGGTTTCCTGGCGCGCTGGCACGGCATGAGCGAGCTCAGCCTGGAGCAGGCCGGCAACATGATCATGCCGGCGCTGACGCTCGCGGTCCTGCTGTCCATCGATACCCTGAAGACTTGCGTCGTCCTCGATGCATTGACGCACAGCCGCCACAACTCCAACCGCGAACTGATCGGCCAGGGCCTCGGCAACATGGCCTCGAGCCTGGTCGGCGGGCTGCCCGGCGCCGGCACCATGGGCGCGACCCTGGTGAACATGTCGAGCGGAGCGCAGACCAAGGTGTCGGGACTGATCGAAGGCATTCTCGCGCTGGTCGCCTTTCTCGTGCTGGGCAGCCTGATTGCCTGGGTGCCGGTGGCCGCCCTGGCGGCGATCCTGACGGTGATCGGCGTGCGCATGATCGACCGCACCTGCCTGCACTTCCTCAAGTCGCGCGCCACCATCCTCGATTTCGTGGTCATCGCCGCAGTGGTCGCCGTCGCCCTGACCGTCAGCCTGATCGCCGCATCGGCCACCGGCGTGGTGCTCGCCATCCTGCTGTTCATTCGCGAACAGATCGGCGGCAGCGTGGTGCGCCGCAAGAGCTACGGCAACCAGACCTTTTCCAGGCAGGTGCGCCTGCACAGTGAAATGGCCATCCTGGAAAAACACGGTGACGCCGCGGTGATTTTCGAATTGCAGGGCAGCCTGTTTTTCGGCACCACCGACCAGCTGTTCAGCGCGCTCGAGCCCGAGCTGAAGACACGCACCTACGTCATCCTCGATATGCGCCGCGTGCAGTCGGTGGATGTGACCGCGGCCCACGTGCTCGAACAGGTCAAGGATATCCTGGCGGAACACCAGGGATTCCTGATCTTCAGCCGGCTGCCCAGCAATGTGCCGAGCGGGCAGGACATGCAGCATTATTTCGATGCGGTCGGTCTGGTGCACACGCAAAGCCAGATCAGGCTGTTCGGCGACCTCGATGAGGCGGTCGAGTGGGTCGAGGACCGCATCATCGAGCAGGCCACGCTGGAGCGCGAAGACGAGACCCTCCTCGACCTGCACGAAATCGAGCTGTTCAAGGGGCGCAAGGAAGAAACCATGGTGGCGCTTGAAGCCTGCATGGAAAAGCGCCGCGTCAAGGCCGGCGAACGCATCTTCACCAGCGGCGAAACCGGCGATGAACTGTTCCTCATCCGGCGCGGCGCGGTGCGCATCATGCTGCCGCTCAACAACCGGCAGCACATCCACCTCAGCACCTTCGGCCGCGGCAATTTCTTCGGCGAAATGGCGTTCCTCGACGGCGCCGCGCGTTCGGCCGACGCCATTTCCCACAATGATGTCGAGCTGTTCGTCCTGTCGCGGAAGAACTTCGACAAGCTTGCCAATGAGCACAAGATGGTTGCCATCAAATTGCTCGAGGGACTGGCCAGCGCACTGTCCGCCCGACTCCGCTATGCCAATGCGGAAATGCGGGCGATGGAAACGTAGGAGTGTATTGAAATTCTCGATCCTCGTTTCATGCGTGACAGAAGCGAGGCGCTTCTCCCTTTGCAAAAGGGAGACTGAGAGGGATTTACAGCGGTTGTGACTCGACGACGACCGGAAATCTCCCTCAGTCCCTCTTTAGAAAAGAGGGAAGTAGCTGGCAATGAGTACGACGTGCTGTGACATGTCGATTTTCAACGGGCCCGTAGGGAGCTTCTCATCGGCGCATTCGCAGCTGGCGACGACGGAAGATATCCGGTTCAACAAGAGGCTGAAGAATTCATGGATCATGCGGATGTAGTCGTGGTCGGCGCCGGGGTGGTCGGGCTGGCCTGCGCCCGCGCGCTGGCGCTGGCGGGGCGCGAGGTGCTGTTGCTCGAAAGCGAATCTGCCTTTGGCACCGGCGTCAGTTCGCGCAACAGCGAGGTCATCCACGCCGGCCTGTATTACCCGAATGGATCGCTGAAGGCGCGTCATTGTGTCGCCGGCAAACGCATGCTTTACGACTACTGCATGCAACGCGGCATCCCGTTTCGCCGTTGCGGCAAGTTGCTGGTGGCGACTGATGAATCGCAAATCGCGCAAATCGAAAAGCTCAAACGCAACGCCGCCGGCAATGGCGTCGCCGACCTGCAATGGCTCAGCGCTGCGCAAGCCGTGGCACTTGAGCCGGCATTGCGCTGCCGGGCGGCCCTGCTGAGCCCGAGTTCCGGCATCATCGACAGCCATGCTTTCATGCTGTCCTTGCTGGGCGACGTCGAGAATGCCGGCGGCACCGCGGTGTTCAATACGCCGGTCCGTGGCGGGCGCATCGAAACCGACGGCATCATCGTCGAGGCACAAGGCGCCGACCCGCTGAAGGCGCGGCTGGTGATCAACTGCGCGGCGCTGGGTGCCCAGGCGCTGGCCGGCGCCATCGGCGGTTTTCCGGCCGCGCACATTCCCCGGCTGCACTACGCCCGCGGCGTGTATTTTTCCCTTTCAGGCCGCTCCCCGTTCAGGCACCTGATTTATCCGCTGCCCGAAGCCGCCGGCCTCGGCGTGCATTTGACGATCGACCTCGGGGGCCAGGCCAAGTTCGGGCCCGACGTCGAATGGATTGACCAGCTGTTATATGAAGTCGATGCGTCGCGTGCCGAGGGGTTTTACGCCGAGATCAGCAAGTACTGGCCCGGCATCGGCAATCACTCACTGCAACCCGCTTACGCGGGTATCCGCCCAAAGATTCACGGTCCCGGCGAACCGCCGGCGGATTTCCACATTGCCGGTCGTGAGGTTCATGGCGTGCGCGGCATGATCAGTCTGTTCGGCATCGAGTCGCCCGGGCTGACCGCCGCGCTATCGATCGCGGAGCAGGTCGCCGCGCTGGCGTCCGCCGACTGAGCACGGACGCAGACCCTGCACGGCGATTGCTTAATCAGCCTTCAGCAATAGCGGTATCGTGCGTGCCAGTTCGCGCTGGATCAGGCGATTCATGGCGCTGACCTTTTCCGCCGCCGACAGTGCCAGCCACGGACTCGTCAGGTTTTCCTGGGCCCGCGCCGACGAAATCGTCAGGGACGCCGTGATGGTCTTGTTCCTGATCACCCTCGACGTTTGAACGTCAATGAGGGTGACTTTCGCATACACAAACGGCGCGATATAGCCGCGACCGGCCTCCCGCTCATCGGTGCTGAATGTCCCGGTGGCGCCATCGAGATAGAAACCCAGGCCTTCAAGCATTCCCGTGCCGTCGGGCGCGTTGACGAACTGGAACTGCGCCTCGTCGCCATATTTCGTTATCAGGATGAGATGCGTCGCCTTTTCTTTTTTGAGCGCGTCGCGAATGGCGTCGGGGATCGACATGACGCCATTTTTTTCGGCGAAAAGTTCGCGCTGCTTTTCAAACAGCACGGTACTGCGGGAATTGAGATACGCCAGTTCCGCGCCGGGGATGATCTTGCGGACCGCCTCACCCGCGGCGGTGGTGGCAGCGTTATCGAATACGGCGTCCTGTATCGCCGATGGCGGGTCGCGCCGGCTCCGGTCGGCCCGTGACCGGGACTGGCGCTGCGCGATCACGATATCCAGCTTGTCGCCGATGAGGGAAAGCAACGCATAGGTCGGCACATCGGCAGTGGCCGCCTGCGTTTGCGGGATGGCAAACACCAGGGCAATCACCAGGACGTAGACAAACTTGCGCATTGCGTTTTCCTCTGCTTGTGCGGGCGGGCCGCGACGGATGGCCGCCATCATAACAGCCGGCGCTGGCGAATTTGAGTTCATCCGTCGTGGGGCTACGATGTGTGGCGGCATTACGAGCGATGCGAATCGCTGCACCAAGGCAACCTATTGAGGCGAGCGTTCGACAATGATCAATATTCCCTGCGCAACATAGGAATTGTGACGGCAGCGCGCGATTTGGTTCGTGCCAGCTAGCGCTTGACCGCCACGCCAGACGACAGCAGGAATCTTCTCGACACCTCCGAAATTCACCATTCCGACGAAGGGTGGGAAGGGGAATTCGCGATGCTCAGCATCGCGCCCGTTGAACCGGGTAGCCATGCCGGACCACCCGTGGGCGCGAGTTCAGTCCCTCGTAGTTTCAAGAACTCGCTCCGCCGTTCCCCGCAACAAACTCCAGCACAGGCGCACCTTCCAGACCGGAATGCCGCCAGACGCCGCACCAGTGCTTGAGTTTCTCTCGAGACCGGCGGTCTTCCTTACGCCGCCGGAATCAACTTGATCGGCACCGGCTGCATCACCGTCGGTTTCGTGTACGCCGGGTCCGTGGGTTCGGTCGGGGCGGCAATCGCCGTGCAGTCGTTGGGCGGCTGCAGATTGCTCTTGTAGCCATATGTCAGGTGGGTGCTTTTCACTTTGCGAAATCCCTGCTTGAAGTCGAACACATTTGCGTTCGGCGCGCCGTTGACGTCGTAGTCGATCTGCAGAAGCCCGGAATTGACCAGCTCTTGTGGAAATGTGTTCTTTCGATAGAGCCAGACCGATAGCCTTCCACCTGGCTTGACGCGGCGGGCGATCTGGGTAAACGCTCGGCGAGGGTCTGGGGTGTGGACTTGAACGTGATGACGGTGTAGACGCCTTCG
>JBDTSU010000248.1:0-5396 GCA_039930965.1 Betaproteobacteria bacterium | reverse complement strand
CGAAGCTCAACAGCACCACGATGGCCGTGGTGAGCGAGCCGTACACCACGTCCACCTGCGAGAGCGTCGTAAAGTACCAGACCAGGCTGTGGCGGATGATCTCCCACAGCAGTCCCGCCGTGGCGCCGCCGATCAGCGCATGCCGCGCCGAGATGCGTCCCACCGGCATGAAGAAGTAGACCGAGGAGATCAGCAGGATTTCCACGCCGACGGCGATGACATAAAGCGTGGCGCGCGACACGCCGCTGAGCGACCAGCGGTAGCCGAACACCAGCAGATTTTCGGTACCGATGGCGAGCAGGTTGGCCAGCACGAAGGTAGCGGCAAACAGGGCCAGCGCGATAAACGCGATGTAGCCGAAGGGCAGCGCCAGCGAAATCAGGAAATGCCGCTTGTGCGCCTTTACCCGGTGCAGAAAAATCACCGAGATGGCGCTTTCCAGCACAGAAAACGCGAGTGAGCTGAAGAACAGCATGGTGGCCAGCAGCACCCAGCCCAGCACCGCGCGGTGGTCAAGGAATGCCGCCAACTCGCTCACCAGCGCCTTCGATTGTCCCGGCGCCACCCATTCCAGCGCGCGGCGCAGGGTGTCAAACAGGACCGCCTGATCGACCACCTGCGAGAGCCCGATCACCACCAGGATCAGCAGCGGCACGATCGACAGCAATGTGTAGTACGCGACCGCGCCGGCCAGCAGCAGTCCCTGGTTGGCGCGAAACGCACGCAGCACCTGCAGCGCGAAAGCGGCAGGGTGCCGGATGATCTGTTTGGCTTCCGGGGTGACGAGATCGGTCGGATTCATGACAAGGGACAGCTACGGTTGGCGGCGAACGGAATCGATGTTGTACCACTGTTCCGGCCGCGTCGACGGTGCGCGAGGCGTCATTTGCCGGTCCGGCCGGCCGATGCCCGCCACAGCAATGCCGCGCCCGACAGCCACAAGATGCCCGACAGCCACGGCAACTGCCCGGCCAGGGGCGTGCCGGGCGCGGCCGCGAGGACCAGCACAATTCGCCCCACCGTCGCCAACGCCAGCAGGGCCAGCGTGGCACCGATCCAGCCGCCTTCGCGACCGCCGCGTCCTTGTTCCGCCGCGGCGGCGAGGGCGGCCAGAAACACCACGGCCCACGCGCCGCCGGCAATGATCTGCAACGCAACCAGCAACGGCAGCGCCGGTGCGGTGGCGCAAATCATCAGCGCGATACCGCCCGCCATGCCGGCGGGCCAGAGCGCCGCCGCGGCCATTGCCTGAGGACGCGCCGCTCGCCTTGCCAGCCACCAGGATGCCGGGAACATCGCGACGCTGAAGCCCGCCCAGAACAGCGGCATCAGCCAATCCAGCGGGACCGCCGGTGCCACGCGGGCAAACAGCTTGGCCGAATTGGCGGCCGCGTGAATCTGCATGCCGAATGCAAACAGGGCGACCCCGACCAGCAGCGGCACGCCGATCGTCATGCGCGCGGGCGCCCTTGTGCGCGCGGCAGGCGCCGCGGACGCGGCGCGCGTGTTCAACGCACCGCGCAATGCCTGCGTGGTCACCGCCAGCGACACGCTGGCGATGATGAAAGGCAGCAGCGGATCGCGGTTCTTCAGCCACACCGTGAGATAGGGCGCCAGCGCGCCGGCAACGCCGAGGCCGAACAGGTACGCCGCCACCGGCGAGGCCAGGCTGGCGGGTTGTTGCGGCGTGGCGTATCGGGCCAGCATCACCAGTGGCGGCACGCGCAGGACCGATGAACAGATTACCCACGCGAACAGCGCCGACACGAACAGCCCGGCCGGCATGGCCCCGGCCAGGAAGGGCAGCAGCGCGAACAGCGCGCAGGCGGCCAGCACCAGCCCGGCCAGCCAGTCGCCAGCCATTTGCAGGAAACGTTCGTTGCGATCGAGCCACAGGCCGACCGCGACATCGGCCACCGCGAACAGCAACTGGTCGGCGATCAGTATCCACGGCAGCCACGCCGCTTCGATGCCTGCCCGCGCCAGCAGGCCCGGGAGGAAAATGACGTACACCGTCCAGGCGAGCGTGAAGAAAAGTTGTACGAGGGCGAGGGGCCAATGCATCCGGTGTTGCCTTGCGCGGGGCGATGGTGCCGCCATGGTCGCACAATTGCCGGCGGCATGCGGTCGCGTCCAGGCGTCGCGCAAATCTGCTCGGCTGAACGGCAAACATGAGAAACTGGCACGATACAAACTGCGGCGGATCGTCGACTCGACCCGCTCGCCATTTCAGGAGTCCACCATGTTCAAGAAATTCCTCGTCGCCACCGATGGCTCGACGCTGGCCGAAGAATCGGCCCGCGGCGCGATCGCGCTGGCCAAGGCTGCCGGCGCCGGCATCGTCGGCTTCTACGCAGCGCCTACTTACCACTTGCCGATCTACAACGACATGACCAACGCGCCGGTGATCTCGCCCGAATCACATTTCATCAAGCATAGCGAGGAAGTGGCGCGCCAGACCTTGCGTGCGCTGGAATCAATGGCCGCGGCGGCGGGAGTCAAATTCGCCGGGCGCACCGCCGCCAGCGACCAACCCGCGCTGGCCATCATCGAGGCCGCGAAAAACGAACAGTGCGACCTGATCTGCATGGGCTCGCATGGCCTCGGCAATGTCGCGCAAATGCTGCTCGGCAGCGTCGCCACCAAGGTGTTGTCGCTCTGCGAGATTCCGGTGCTTTTGCATCGGGCTCGCAAATCCGCCTGACCGTCAATCCGCGCACCTCTTTCGGGCGGCGGATGCCGGTGCAAGCCCGACTGGACAAAACCGCCGGCAAATAATAGTCTCTGCAATCGCGGCGGCCGGCTGTTTGCCCGTCTCGCCACTTTTGTCCAATCAAGCGTTTCGAAAACCAATGGAGATCGAATGAAGATTCAACCTGCAAGACTGATGGCCGCCGTGCTGGGCTTTAGCGTGGCGGGCCTGCTCGGCGCCTGCGCCACCACGCCGACGGCATCGGCGCCCCAGGAACCGGTGAACACGGTCTCCAAGGCCAGTGCAGAAGATCGGGAGACTATTACCGGCAGCCGCATTCCCAACAAGACCACCGAGCGCATGGTTCAGCAGGTGGGCACACAGGAGTTGGAAACGTATCGCCCTCCCTCCCCCGGGCCGCGTATCAATTGACGCGACGCTGACCGGCGAGTTGGATCAACCACCCCCTCGCCATCAACAAGAAAGTTTCGTTGCGAAAGCGGGGCCCGGTCTGATCACACGTTGCAGTTGGTGCGTGCGATGCGGGCACCGGCCCTTTCCTTCTCAGGTGCAATGTCCGGTGGTGGTTCGTCAGCCCACCGCGTCAAATAGCGCGCCGACGCCGGCCGTCAGCGCCATGGCCAGCGCGCCCCAGAAGGTGACGCGCAGGGTGCCCGGCATCACCGGTGCATCGCCGGCGCGCGCGGCAATGCCGCCCAACAGGGCCAGAAATACCAGCGAGGTGCCGGATACGGCATAGACCAGCTTCGGCCCGGGTGCCAGCAGCGTCACCAGCAACGGCATGACCGCACCGACCGCGAAACTGCCGGCGGAGGCGAGTGCGGCCTGCAGCGGCCGCGCCGTCAGGGTGTGGGAAATGCCGAGTTCGTCGCGGGTGTGCGCGCCGAGCGCATCGTGGGCCATCAGTTGTTCGGCGACCTGTTTCGCCAGCGCCGTGTCGAGCCCGCGGCTGACGTAGATCGCGGCCAGCTCGCGGTGTTCGCTAACCGTGTCCGCCTCCAGTTCGAGGCGTTCGCGCTCGATATCGGCCTTTTCGGTATCTGCCTGCGAATGGACTGAGACATATTCGCCCGCGGCCATCGACATGGCGCCGGCCACCAGTCCCGCCACGCCGGTGATCAATATCGCGCTGTGACTGGTTTCGGCGGCGGCAACGCCGATCATCAGGCTCGCGGTGGAGACGATGCCATCGTTGGCGCCCAGCACGGCGGCGCGCAGCCAGCCGATGCGGTCGGTGCGGTGACGTTCGAGGTGGCGCGTGCGCATGCTTGGTTCTCCTGGGGCGATGGTTGGCGGCGAAGCAGTGAATTGGCACGGCCGGCAGCCGGCTACATCGAAATCGAGCCCTCGCGAAACTCGGTCTTGTCGAGCCACACATTTACCAGCACCGGCTTGCCGGTTCGCGCCATGGCGCGGGCCTGGGCCAGCGCGGCGGGCACCCCGGCCATGTCCTTGACGACAATTCCCTCCGCGCCGAAACCGGCCACGACCTCGTGATACGCCGTGCGCGCGAGCACGGTGGCGACATCGTCGTGCAGCATCTTCACCTGCTCGCGCGCGATCTGCGTCCAGCCGGCGTCGTTGCCGACGACCGCGATCACCGGGATGCCATGGCGCACGAAGGTATCGAATTCCGCCAGCCCATAGCCGCAGGCGCCATCGCCGAAAATGATCCACACCTCGGCCCCGGGGCGGCACACCGCCGCGCCGAGCGCGAAGCCGGCGCCGACGCCGAGCGTGCCGAACACGCCGGGATCGAGCCAGGTGAGCGGTGCGCGCGGATGCAGCACGTACGAGGCGGTGGCCACGAAATCACCACCGTCGGCCACCATGATCGCGTTATCGCCGGCCGCCGATTCGAGCGCGCGGAAGAACGCGACCGGATTGACAAAGTTGCCGGCGGGCCGCGCCTGCTCGTCGATCTCGGCCTCGCGAACGTCATCGCGGGCAGATAACTGGTCGATCCAGGTCGCCCAGCGCGCGCCGCTATCCGCGCTCAGGGAGGCGGCCAGCGATTCGAGGAACAGGCCCGCGTCGCCGATGGCGGCAATGTCCGGCCGGCGGTTCATGCGGGCCTCCTTGCGGCTGCGATTGGCGGCGATGAGCGTCGCGCTGCGCCGCACGTGTTTGCCGTAATCGAGGCGGAAATCGCACGGCACGCCCGCGAGCAGCACGCAATCGGCCTCGCGCAACGCCTGCCGCCGCTGATGGCGCATTTGCAGCGGATGATCGCGCCCCAGCAGGCCGCGCGCCATGCCCGACAGATACACCGGGATGCCGAGGCGGGTGACCGCGTCGGCGATGCGCGTGGCTTCGGCGGCGAGCGTGAGCGCCTGGCTGCCGATCACCAGCAACGGCCGTTCTGCCCGGGCCAACGCCGACAACGCCGCCCGCACGCTGGATTCCGTCGCGCGCGGCGGAGTCGCGAACTGCACCAGCGGCGCGGCGACGTCCGTGCTGCCGGTGAACATCTTTTCGACGTGGCGTTTCAGGTAGAAGCGCAACAGCCGATCGGCAACCGAGGTACCTTTGCCGGCCGCGTCGGCGTACCACTGGCGAATGGTGGCTTCGTCGTAAAGCAGGTCGACCGGGCATTCGATGAACACCGGCCCCGGCACGCCCGCGCAGGCGACGGCGAAGGCTTCGTCGACCGCGGGCACCAGATCGCCCACGCGCAAAATCT
>JBDTSU010000247.1:0-5418 GCA_039930965.1 Betaproteobacteria bacterium | reverse complement strand
CCGGTGCCGGCAAGCGCTTTTGATGCGGCCGCGCTGGCCTACGACATGATGTACGCAATGGGCCGGACGCCATTCATGGCGCTGGCGGCAGGCGCCGGCGTGCGCGCTGCGGATGGGCTCGGTATGCTGGTCGAGCAAGCCGCCGAAGCATTTTTCGTCTGGCGCGGCGTGCGGCCCGGGACGGCCGGCGTGCTCGCGGCACTGCGCAACGCATGATCCGCGCGATATTTCGCTATGCCGGCGCCCTGGTCGGCATCATCCTGATTGCGCTCCTCGCCTATCAGGGCTACGTGCTGGTGAAGCTCTGGTGGTGGACCGATCACAACCCGTCATCCACGGCGTTCATGGCGGCACGGCTGGAGGTGATACGGGAGAAAAATCCGGCCACGAAACTCAAGCACCAGTGGGTACCGTACGCGAAGATCTCCGACCACCTCAAACGCGCAATCCTGGTGGCCGAGGACGACAAGTTCGTCGACCACGAAGGATTCGACTGGGAAGGCATCCAGAAAGCGTTGGAAAAAAACCAGAAAAAGGGAAAAGTCGTGGCGGGCGGCTCGACCATCTCGCAGCAGCTCGCCAAGAACCTGTTCCTGTCGGGCGAACGCAGCCTGCTGCGCAAGGGCGAAGAGGCGATCATCACGGTACTGATGGAGTGGACCATGGACAAGGAGCGCATCTTCGAGATCTATTTGAATGTCATCGAATGGGGAGAGGGCGTGTTCGGCGCCGAGGCGGCGGCGCGGCATTACTACGGTGTCGGCGCCGGCCAGCTGTCGGCGGAACAGGCCGCCAGGCTGGCCGCGATGGTGACGCGACCGCGTTTCTACGACCGCAACCGCAATGCGCCGTGGTTAATGAAGAAGACGCAGATCATTCTTGAGCGCATGCCGCATGCGCAGTTGCCCTGATCGCGGCGATGACTGACCTGCTCGCCTGGATATTTTTTGGACCCGCGAAATTGATCGCGCTCTGGCCCTATGCGGGCGTGGCGATCGCAGGCGTCCTGATCGCTACGCAGGCCTGGCTGACCTGGCGCGCGCGCGCGGCCTTCACCACCGGTTTCTTCCGCGAAGCCCCGGTTTTTGCCGGACTGCTCTGGCTCATCTTTAATGCCTTCGAACTGCAGATGTCGGCGGTATTCGCGCCGGCCACAAAATCGGACAGCGCTATCCTGCGGCTGGACCTGATCGTGCTGGTGCCGATTCTCTATGTGTTGACGGTCGCCGCCGGCTTGTCGGTGGCCAAACAAATGCGCGCACCGGCCAAGTCAGGCGATGGCGAACAAGTGCGCTGAATCAGACCAAAAGATCACCGACATCCTGTCAGGGCAGGACATCGCTGCCACGCGCAACGGGCCGCGCAGCTTTAGCGGGAGGGTCGGTCGTGACGCGGGCGCGGAATGTTCCGCGGACGGGACGACGAGCGCTTGTGAGGATTAGAGGCCATGTTTGTGAATAATCCGATCCGGCGGGGTGGCGCGGCGCAATGATTACAACCTGTCGCCAAACCAACCCGCAGGACCGGAATCTATTTCCCTGACCGCTTAGCCCATTGGCTTGATGAGCGGGGTGATCACCGGGGTGACCATCGGGGCGGGCTTTGCAGCCATTGGTTTTGCAGCAGCTTTCTTTTTGGGCGCAGCCTTTTTCTTGGCCGGCTTTTTCTTTGCGGCTGGCTTTTTGGCAGCTGGTTTCTTGGCTGCTTTCTTGGCCGCCGGTTTCTTGGCTACCTTCTTTTTCGCAGCGGGCTTCTTCGCAGCTTTTTTAGCAGCAGGCTTCTTTGCGGCTTTTTTGGCGGCGGGCTTCTTCGCGGCGGGTTTCTTTGCAGCTTTTTTAGCAGCGGGTTTCTTTGCTGCCGGCTTCTTCACTGCTTTTTTAGCAGCGGGTTTCTTTGCTGCCGGCTTCTTTGCAGCTTTTTTCGCTGCCGGCTTTTTCTTGGCTGTTGCCATGATCAACTCCTTTCGATGGTTGGACCGAATTGCTTTGTCAGCAGGCGGCGGTGTTCTGCCAACCTACCAAGCATCAGTTCTGTCGAACGATTGAGTTATGGCTAACTGTAGCAAACTGACTTCAGTAGCAGAGCAACCTCACTCAACCCGGGCCGCTTCAGCGCACTAAGTACAAAAAATAAAACAAGTGAGCTTCAACAACACGGGCACTTGGTGAAACGGATTCTATTACAGAAGTTTTTTTGAACACCAGTTTTACCGCATGTCAAGCGCGATTATTTGCACACGCCATTCGCGAAATGGTATTGACTCGATACCAACACTAATTCGATTGCGCGATTTGTACGCTTTTTTGCGCGCCGCCGACCGGTCCGGCGCGCCGCCGGTGCGGCGGCGAACCCGCGGTACGCTGCCTCCGTTGGCGCGCCGCCTGCGCAAAACCGTGCAGCGCGCGCGACCGTTTCTTGCCGCGCGCGTCAGATGTTTTCGCCGGCCACCAGCGTCTCGAAAGTCTCACGCGCGCGCACTTCGCGCATGCCCTCGCCGTCGATCATCACTTCGGGCGCGCGCGGGCGCGTGTTGTAGTTCGAGGACATCACGAAGCTGTATGCGCCCGCCGACAGGATGGCCATGAGATCGCCTTCCGCCGCACGTAGCGAACGCTCCTGGGCCAGCACATCGGTGCTCTCGCAAACCGGGCCGACGACATCATAGACGCGTTGCGGCGGCGTGTCTGTCGCGTCGCCGGCGCCGACGGCGACGACCTCGTGATAGGCCTGATAAAGGGGCGGGCGAATCAGGTCGTTCATCGCGGCATCGACCACCAGGAAATTCTTGGTGCCGGTGGTCTTCACGTATTCCACGCGCGTCAGCAGCACACCGGCGTTGCCCACCAGCATGCGCCCGGGTTCCAGCAGCAATTCCACGTCGCGATCGCCCAGGCTTGCCTGCAAGGCGTGCGCGTAGGATTCGAGCGAGATGGTGGCCTCGTCCTTGTAGGTGATGCCGATGCCGCCGCCGGGGCAGATGTGGTGGACGGGAATGCCTTCGGTTTTCAGCAAGTCGGCCAGCGCAACGATGCGGCCCATCGCCTCGCGCAGCGGCGCGTCATCCGTCAGTTGCGAGCCGATGTGACAGTCGACGCCGGCGATGTCGATGTGTGCAAGCGACGCCGCCTTGCGATATACGGCCAGCGCACGGTCGAAGGCAACACCGAACTTGTTGTTCTTCAGGCCGGTGGATATGTAGGGATGGGTCCGGGCATCCACATCGGGGTTGACGCGCAGGCTGATTCTTGCCGGCTTGCCCAGCGACGCCGCGACCGCATTGAGCCGCTCCAGCTCCGGCTCACTCTCTATATTGAAGCACTTGATGCCCGCCGCCAGCGCAAGGCGCATCTCCGCAGCCGTCTTGCCCAGGCCGGAGAACACCACCTTTGCCGGATCTCCGCCGGCCCGCAGCACGCGCTGCAATTCACCTCCGGAGACGATATCGAAACCGGCGCCCAGTTTCGCAAACAGGCTCAGCACGGCGAGATTGGAATTGGCCTTGACGGCATAACAGATGAGATAAGGCCGGCCGCCGCGCGCTGCCTTCACGGCGCGGTCGAGCGTTTCGAACGCCTTCGTCAGCGCGGCCGCCGAATAGACAAAGCACGGCGTGCCGAAGCGCTCGGCCACGGCGGCCAGCGCGACGTCCTCCATCATCAACTCGCCCGAGGCGGCGGAGCGTGCCACACCAAACGTGGACAGTCCGGCACTCACGAGATGCCGGCGACAGGCTGGCTCTTCGGCGCATCGGGCGGCAGCTTGAGCGGTCCTTTTTGTCCGCACGCGGCAGCGCCGATGCAGGCCAGCAAAGCGAATAGAATGAGAGTGAAACGGCGCATGGCGGCTGTGATGAAACCGGGAAGTGAAGCGATGAAAACAATGGTATCACGGCGATGAACAGCCCCGATCGCATGGTGGAGAGCGACTTTCACGAGCGTGTCGATGTCACGCTGGCCGCGATCGAAAACGCGCTTGAGGCGGCGGATGCGGATGTCGACAGCGAGATCAACGCCGGCATCCTCACCCTCGAATTCGCCAATCGCAGCAAGCTGATCGTCAATCGCCAGACGCCCAACCGCGAAATCTGGGTGGCCGCGAAATCCGGCGGCTTTCATTTTCATTTCGACGGTGCCGTTTGGCGCGATACCCGCAGCAACGAGTCGCTCGAATCGCTGCTGTCGCGGGTGATTTCTGAACAAAGCGGAAGTGTGCTGCCAATCACACTTTGAGCAGAAATGGAACACGCATGCAACCGCGACGCGCAAAAAAAGCGCAGTTGAAAATAATCCGTCCCTCGTTTAGTATCGCCTCAACACCAAAAAAACTTGGTTGAAAATCATCTTGATACAGTATCGACTCGAAACTAATATCTGTATACGGTCCGCCAAGGCAATAAAAACCGGCGCCTTGAAGGTTGATATCAGCTGGCCTCGCGCAAGTCCTTGCAGGCGAATTTTGTCGCGGACGGTGACGCGGCCGCCGGCGGGCGGCGCGTGACGGCACCGGCAGGAACGCATGGATAAAAGCCCGCAAGTTCTCCTCGAGCTGGTCGAACGCCTCGGCAACCTGATGCGCGCGGAATTCCGCCGGGCCGGCGCCGATGAGCAACTGCAACCGGTGCACGTTCATGCGCTGGTCTATCTGGCGCGCGCCAATCGCTATTCCAATACGCCGCAGGCG
Source organism: Betaproteobacteria bacterium (assembly GCA_039930965.1). Classification (GTDB taxonomy): domain Bacteria; phylum Pseudomonadota; class Gammaproteobacteria; order Burkholderiales; family Usitatibacteraceae; genus UKL13-2. Next base: position 738 of record JBDTSU010000247.1, on the reverse strand, counting down.
ATGGCCGAATACCTGGGCCTGACCAAGGGCACCATGTCGCAAAGCCTGTTGCTGCTGGACCGGCGCGGACTGATCGAGCGCTACCAGGACGATCTCGACCGGCGGGTGGTGCGACTGCGCCTCTCGTCCGCCGGCGACCAGTTCCTCAATGAAGTGCAGCCGCAGCTCGCCTGGCAGCAGGCCACGCGCAACATCAGCCCGAACCGTATCCGCAACGCGGTATCGGCGCTGCGTGAAACCCTCACCACCTTCCAGGCCGACAACGAAGGGCAGCCGTTCGGCGCCTGCCACGGCTGCCGGCATTTCGAGCGACTGTCGGCGCGGGCCTATCGGTGCGGGTTGATGGGAGACCGCTTGTCGGGCCCCGAGACCCGGCGGATTTGCTGGCTGTATGAGGAGAAGGGGAGCGGGGCGGAGGAAGAAGAGGACGAGGACTAGCCTGCATATTTCATGGGCCGGCCCCTTTTCATTGCTATTTTCACTCTTGGCAACGGTCACCTTTGTGAAAACCAATTCGTGCTTCGACCTACGCTGGGCCCGCGCGCTCGATAATGGGCCGCTGGCCGGCACTTTTCCGTTCTCTTCCCGTGGCATGGCTCGCCATGCCGTGGTCAGTCGAACGAAAAATCGCTCGCCCATCGACCCATTCTCGAACGCGCCCCCATGAAATATGCAGGCTAGGGACTAGTACTACTGTGTTATTAAACGCGAATGGCACGTTGAGGCGCCCGACCGCAG
>JBDTSU010000246.1:0-5445 GCA_039930965.1 Betaproteobacteria bacterium | reverse complement strand
CGCGCCGCCGGCGCCGAGAATCAGAATGCGCTTGTTTTCGATTTCCAGACCGAGGTTGTCGCGCAGATCGCGGATCAGGCCGATACCGTCGGTGTTGTCGCCGAGCAGCGAGTTGTCCTGCTGCAGCAGGATGGTGTTCACCGCCTGCGCGCGGCTCGCGCGCGGCGTCATCTCGTTCACGAGCTCGGCGGCCGATGCCTTGTGCGGCAGCGTGACATTGAGTCCTTTCACGCCGCTGGTGAACAGGCGCAGCGTCTCGCGCCGAAAATCCGCCGGGTCGATGTCGTAGAGCCGGTACACCAGGTTCTGCTCGCATTCCTTGGCGAACATGCCGTGAATGAACGGCGACCAGCTATGCGCGACCGGGTGCCCGATGACGCCGTATTGATCCGCCTTGATTTCAGGCGTGGCCACGATTCAGTCCTTGAGCCACTTGGCGGCACGTTTGGCGAAATACGTCAGCACCGCATCGGCGCCTGCGCGCCGAATCGACAGCAGGGTCTCCAAGGCGATGGCGCGCTCGTCCATCCAGCCGTTGCGGGCGGCGGCCATGATCATCGAATACTCGCCGCTGACCTGATACACCAGCGTGGGCATGCCGAAGGTGTCCTTGACGCGCCGGACGATGTCCAGATACGGCAGGCCCGGCTTCACCATCACCATGTCGGCGCCTTCGCTGATATCCATCTGCACTTCGCGCAAGGCTTCGTCCGAATTGGCCGGGTCCATCTGATACGTGTGCTTGCTGCCCTTGCCGAGTTGCCCCGCGGAGCCGACGGCATCGCGAAATGGACTGTAGAAGCTGGAGGCGTATTTGGCGGCGTAGGCGAGGATGCGCGTGTTGACCAATTTGGCGCTCTCGAAGGAGGTGCGGATGGCGCCGATGCGGCCATCCATCATGTCCGAGGGCGCCACCACGTCGGCGCCGGCGTCCGCATGCGAGCGCGCCTGGCGCACCAGCGTTTCGAGGGTAAGGTCATTCAGCACATAGCCGCTGTCGTCGATGATCCCGTCCTGGCCGTGGGTGGTGAAGGGGTCCAGCGCCACGTCGGTGATCACGCCCAAATCCGGGAATTCCTTTTTGACGGCGCGCACGGCCTGTTGCGCCAACCCGTCCGGATTCCACGCTTCCCGGGCATCCAGGGTTTTCTTGGCGGTGGGCGTTACCGGGAAAATGGCGATGGCGGGGATCCGCAGGGCCACCAGGCTCGCGCATTCGCGCACCAGTTCATCCACCGACAGCCGTTCGATGCCGGGCATGGAGTCGATGCTCTGCCGCTGGCCGCGGCCCTCGATCACGAACACCGGGTAGATCAGCGAATCCACGCTTAAGAGCGTTTCGCGCATCAATCGGCGGGAGAATTCGTCCCGGCGCATGCGCCGCAGGCGGGTGTGAGGAAATACTGCATGGGGAAGTCCGGTCATCTTCAACTATGACTCCTGGCAAATCATCGGGTGCGAACGCAGCATTATTACTCGGGACGCATTATTATTCCTGCCCCGGCCCACACGCTGACGAGCGGGTGGCCTTACAGGCGTGCCCATCGCAAGTGTTATACATGAAGGGCCAATCCGGCGGAAACACCCAGCGCGCCCGCTTTCAGGCGCTTTGCCACGCTCTGAGGCCCGATTTGCTGCGCTTTGCCTTCTGGCTGTCGCGCGATCGGGCTCTGGCGGAGGACGTTGTGCAGGAGAGCCTGCTGCGGGCCTGGAAGGCGCAGGGCGATCTGCAGGACGAAAAAGCCGCCAAGCCCTGGCTGCTGACCATCGTGCGGCGCGAATATGCCCGCACCTTTGAGCGCAAGCGCCTGCCGACGGTGGACATCGACGACCTGGTGGCGCGCGAAGAGCCCAGCTTGGCCCTGGGCGAAGATCAGGACCTGGCCGACGTGCGCCGCGCCATGTTCGCGCTGGCGGAGGAATATCGGGAGCCGCTGTTGCTGCAGGTGCTGATGGGCTACACCACGGCTGAGATCGCCACCGAACTGGGGTTGAGTCAACCGGCGGTGTTGACGCGGCTGTTCCGTGCCCGCCACCAACTCCGCGCCCTGCTGGGCGAGGACACCGAATTGGATCCGCAACCGTGATTACCTGCACCCACTATCGCACCTGCATTCTGGCCGAGCCCGGCGCTGACAGCGACGACCTGCGCGAACATCGCGAGTCCTGCGCCATTTGCGCCGCCTACACGCAACGTCTGCAGCGTTTCGAAGGCCGGCTGGCGGCGGCGCTGCGCATCGACGTCGGCGTGGACTCGACGTCCAACAACGTGGTGCCGCTGATTCAACCGCGCGCGCCGTCGCGACTGCCGCGTCGTTGGCTGGCCATAGCGGCGAGTTTCATCGGTGGCATCGGCATCGCCACCTTCCTGTGGCTGGGCAGCGCGCAGCCGACGCTGGCCGCCGCCGTCGTGGCCCACATGGCGCACGAGCCTTCAGCGTGGAAACCGAGCGATGCTCAAGTGTCGCAGCCGGCCCTGGATGCCGTGCTGAAGGATGCCGGTGTGCGTCTGGTGCCCGGCATGGGTCGGGTCACGTATGCGCATACCTGCCCGTTCCGCTCGCACACGGTGCCGCACCTCGTGGTGCAAACGCCTTCCGGGCCGGTCACCGTCATGGTGCTCGCCCACGAGCAGGTGGCCAGCGCCCAGCATTTCAATGAACAGGGGTATCAGGGCATGCTCGTGCCGGTGGCGGGGCATGGCAGCATCGCCGTGATCATGCGCGGGTCGGATAGCGCCGACGTGCAGCGCATCGCCGAGGGCGTCGAGCGCGAGATTCAGTGGGCGGGCTGAGCCCTGCTCAAAAAATCCGCGCCTAGAATTTTTCCGGGGTGAGGCGCTCGATCTCCACATAACCGCCGGCCCCGGCGATATTCCGATAAATCGCATCGTAGGCGGCGAGCAACTTCTCTTCGAGGCCAAATGGCGGGTTCACGATGATCAGGCCGCTCCCCGCCAGACCGATGCCGGCATCGTCCGGATGCACGGCGATATCGGCGAACAGCATTTTCGGAATGCGCAGCGCCGCCGTGCGTGCGTGCATGGAGCGGCGTTGCTCGGCGCTGCGGATCGGATACCAGATCATGTACAGACCGGTGGGCCAGCGTTGATAGGCATCGGCGAGGTTGCGCAGCAGCTTTTTTACTTCGTCGACCTCTTCATAGGGCGGGTCGATGAGCACCAGCCCGCGGCGTTCCGGCGGCGGCACCAACGCCTTGAGGCTTTCATACGCATCCTCGATCTGCGTATTCAGCCGGCCTGCGGACTGCACCTCGCGCTCGATGGCGCGCGCCTCTGCCGGCATCAATTCGACGAAAACGGCGCGGTCTTGCGGGCGTAGGGCGGCCGCGATCAGCGCCGGCGATCCAGGGTATATTGCCAGCCGTTTGCCTTTGCGTGCCCGAATCGCGGCAAAGTAGTCGGACAGTGCGGGTTCGTCGATGCCGCGCTGGAGCAAGGTCTGAATGCCGCGCTCCGCCTCCTGCGATTTGTGGCTTTCCGCCGATTGCAGGTCATACACGCCGCGGCCGGCATGCGTGTCCAGCACCATGAAGGGCGTGTCCTTGCGCTTGAGCGCGTTCAGACAGGCGAGCAGCGCGACATGCTTGGCGATGTCGGCGAAGTTGCCGGCGTGATAGATGTGTCTGTAGTTCAACGCGCGGGTTTTACAGTTCGGTGAGATAGGCGCGCGGTCGCAGATAGTGGTCGTACAGATCCGCCTCGGGCGAGCCGGGTTGCGGATGCCATTCATATTCCCATCGCGCCAGCGGCGGCATCGACATGAGGATGGACTCGGTGCGCCCCTGAGATTGCAGGCCGAACAGGGTGCCGCGGTCATACACGAGATTGAATTCCACGTAGCGTCCGCGCCGGTAGAGTTGAAAGTCGCGCTCGCGCGCCGCGTAGGGGGTGTCCTTGCGACACTCGACGAGGGGCATGTAGGCCGGCAGGAAATGATCGCCGACGCTGCGCATGAAGGCGAAGTTGCGATCGAATCCGCCCTCGCTCAAGTCATCGTAGAACAGGCCGCCTACGCCGCGCGTTTCATTGCGATGCTTGAGGAAGAAATACCGGTCGCACCATTCCTTGTAACGCGGGTAGACGTCGGCGCCGAACGGCTCGCACGCCGCCTGCGCGGAGCGGTGCCAGTGCAGTACATCCTCGGCGAACGGGTAGAAGGGCGTCAGGTCGAAGCCGCCGCCGAACCACCAGATCGGATCCTTGTTCGCCGGGCGCGCGATCAGAAAGCGGACGTTGGCGTGCGCGGTCGGCGCGTACGGATTGCGCGGATGCATGATGAGTGAAACGCCCATGGCCTCGAACGGCGCACCGGCCATGTCGGCGCGATGGCTCGAGGCGGACACCGGCAGACCCTGACCGTGAATGTGCGAGAAGCCGATGCAGGCCTTTTCGAAGACCGATCCTTCCGCCAGCACGCAGCTCTCGCCACCACCGCCTTCGGCGCGAGTCCATTTGTCCCGGCGAAACTTGCCACCGTCGAGTTTCTCGACGGCCGCGATGATGCCGTCCAGAAGCGTCAGCAGGTAGCTGCGCACCTGGGTGTGATCGGGCACGCCCCCTGGTGATCTTGCGGCCCCGTTTGCATCCGGTTGTGCCATGTGCCGATTTCCTTCGAAGGCAGAGCCCTATTTCTTGGCGATCGATTTCTTGGCCGCGGCCTTTTTCTTGGCGGCCGGAGCGGACTTGGCTGCCTTGGGCTGCGTTTTCGGCGCCGGCTGTTGCTTCGGCGCCGCCTTGCTGCCTGGTTTGGGCGTGGCTTTGGCCGCCGCCGCAATCGGTGCCGCTGCCGACACGGCCGCCGCGGCCTTGGATTTCTTGCCGGCTGCACCGCCGCTGTTCTTCGCGCCTTTCTTGCCCCATTTGCCGAAGGTTCGTGCCGGCGCCGCCGCCAGCATTGCCTGGCACTCCGGCAGCGTCAGCGACTTCGGGTCGCGGTCCTTGGGTATCTTGGCGTTGCGCGCCTTGTCGGTGATGTAGGGTCCGTAGCGACCGTTCAACACCTGAATGCCGGCGTCGGGGAAATCCAGGATCAGCCGGTTGGCGTCCGCGATTTCCTTTTCCTTGATCACATCCAACGCCCGCGACAGTTCGATGGTGTAGGGATCGTCGATCTTCAACGACACATACTTGGCGCCGTATTTCACGTACGGGCCGAAGCGGCCGACGTTGGTGATGATCTCCTCGCCCTTCTCGGTCTGACCCAGCTTGCGCGGCAGCTTGAACAGTTCGATGGCCTGTTCGAAGTTGATGGTGTCCATCTTTTGCCCGGGCCGCAGGCCCGCGAACTGGTCTGGGAGAGTTGGTTGGAGCCGCTCCGGGTGAAGTGCGGCCGCGGCTTCTCGGATTACCGGGTGATGTCGGCGATTGTGTTCACGATCTTTGTCGCGCTGTATGCTATTTTCCGGTGACATGATCTTCGATCC
>JBDTSU010000245.1:0-5451 GCA_039930965.1 Betaproteobacteria bacterium | reverse complement strand
CCGGGGCCCAAGTTGACGCTGTTGAAATTGGGTCCCGGCCTGCGCCGGGACGACATATCTACTTATGTTTTGCGTTCGTCGTGCTGCGACCGGGTCCCGATGAGAGTCGCCGAGTAACGCATCTGCCTTGTCGGCGTCACTGAGGTCGTCCAACGCATGGAGTTTGGCCGCCATTTCTTCGCGGCTCAGGCCATTCGCGGCAAAAAAAATCCCGCGCCGGGGGCGCAACTATTCTTGAATTGACCCATTGTCAGCCCCTGTCAATGAAACGATGAATGCATTCCAGCACGGCATTCGACGGGAGTAAAAGCGGGTCAACGTCAATAATCTTCTAAAAAGCCGCACGGCAAACTTTTCGAAATCATTTTTATCAAACTACAGCTTCAGCAGTGCGCAAAATTGCCGCGCAGTGACAACCTGGCATGCACCACGCCGACGAATCGCCAATACGCCGCACTTATCCCCTGATACCAGGTAGTCGGCCTTTCCCGCCTGCGCCAATGCGAATAGAAAATTATCGGCAGGGTCAGTCGAAGCGTCGACATTGGGCAATCTCGTCAAGATGACGGCGCGATCACGCAGACGATTGACCAGCCAGCCAATCTCGGCAGGCTCCAGCAGTCGACGGATTTGCGGATAGCGGGCGACGCGAACGATTTCCTCGATCTGGCTGGCGCCTGTCACAACCTCGAAGCGGCCATCCATCCATGCCTGCACCAATTGGTACGGTGGCGAATCAATCTTGAAAAAAGCCGATAGCAATACGTTGGTATCCAGAACCACCCGCATAGTGGCGAGCTATGACTTTTTCGTTTTTTTTGCCGCGGATTTGTTGCCGGATTTACCCCACAACTCCGCGCGGACATGACGTAGTGCATCGTTGATAGCTGCGTCGATTTCCTTTTCGGACTTTTTCGCATTGCGTGCTTGAACATCGGCAACGGTTTGGGCGAATACCTCTTTCTGCACCGCCTGCTCGATAAATTTCGACAGGTCGCCTTTTTTCGTGCCGCGCTGAGCCAGGAACGAACGAAGTGATACATCGGTGTCCTTTGATACCTTGACCGTCCATCGAACCAGTGTTTCCGTTTCCATTTGGCCTCCCCGCGATAAAGCGCATAAACGTCTATGTGTCTATGTTAGCAATAAATAGCAATATATTTATCGGCATCGATGACCGGGGTGGCAACCACATGGAAATGTGGATCGCCATTCGGCGGGGCCTTCCAGCCACTTTTGGCCGGTAAGCCGCACCAGTGCTTGTGTTGTGCCCCTGGCACTTTGCACACGCGGCCGCGCCATTGCCAGGGCGGTGAGGCAACAATATGACGCGCCAGGCGCAGACGAAGGCGTCCCTTCCATGCCGCACTGCAACAATAAAATACCGCCCCCGGTTTGCGTTACGCCAAAGCCATGCGCCCAAAATAGGCTATTCTTCGCGCCATGCAAATCCCACGGCGATCCCGTGTGCCTTGCCGCATTGTCCGGACATCGCAGGCCATTCGCCATGCGTTGAAACCGGCCGACAAAGATCTGACGCAGGACAAAACCTTGCAAGGAGCAATGCCGATGTCGACCTATCCCCCTCTCCGCCTGCATGTGCCGGAGCCCACCGGGCGCCCGGGCTGCGACACTGATTTTTCCTACCTGCCGATTTCCGCCGCCGGCGAGGTGCGCCGGCCGCCGGTGGATTGCCTGCCCGCGCAGACCAGCGATCTCGCCTTCACGCTGATCCGCGTGCTCGACGATGCCGGGCACGCCGTCGGGCCGTGGGCATCGAAGGTCGACGTCGATTTGCTGCGCCGCGGGCTGCGCGCGATGATGAAGACGCGCACCTTCGATGCGCGCATGCTGATCGCGCAACGCCAGAAGAAGATGTCTTTCTACATGCAGTGCCTCGGTGAGGAAGCCATCTCCACCGCCCACGCATTTGCCTTGCGCGAAGGCGACATGTGCTTCCCGACTTATCGGCAGCAGGGCCTGTTGCTGGCGCGCGAAGACGTATCGATGGTGGAGATGATGTGCCAGCTGTTTTCCAACCAGCACGATCCGCTCAAGGGCCGGCAACTGCCGGTGATGTATTCGTATCGCAAACTCGGCTTCTTCTCGGTGTCCGGCAACCTCGCCACCCAGGTCATCCAGGCGGTAGGCTGGGCAATGGCCTCGGCCATCAAGGGCGACACCAAGGTGGCGTCGAGCTGGATCGGCGACGGCGCCACCGCCGAGGCCGACTTTCATACCGGGCTGACCTTCGCCCACGTCTACCGCGCGCCGGTAATTCTCAATGTGGTCAACAACCAGTGGGCCATCTCCACCTTCCAGGCGATCGCCGGTGGGGAGGGCACCACCTTTGCCGCGCGCGGCGTCGGTTGCGGCATCGCCTCGCTGCGCGTCGACGGCAACGATTTCCTGGCGGTCTACGCGGCGTCGCAGTGGGCGCTGGAGCGGGCCCGCCGCAACTTGGGCCCGACGCTGATCGAATGGGTCACCTACCGCGCCGGCGCGCATTCCACGTCCGACGATCCCAGCAAGTACCGTCCCGCCAACGATGTCGCGCGTTTCCCGCTGGGGGACCCGATCGCACGCCTCAAGCAGCATCTGATCGGTCTCGGCGCGTGGTCCGAGCCGGAGCACGCGGCCACGCAGAAAGAGCTGGACGTGCTGATCGCGGCGGCGCAGAAGGAGGCGGAAAGCTATGGCACGCTGGCCAATGGCCACGTGCAAAGCCCGGCCGCCATGTTCGAGGATGTTTATAAGGACATGCCGGCGCATCTGCGCCGCCAGCGTCAGGAATTGGGGTTCTGATCATGAAGGAAGAAGAGATCGCCACCATGATTCACGAAGACACCACGAGCGCGCGCAAGACACCGATGACCATGATCCAGGCGCTGCGCTCGGCGATGGACGTGATGCTCGAGCGCGACGACAACGTGGTCGTGTATGGCCAGGACGTCGGTTACTTCGGCGGCGTGTTTCGCTGCACCGAAGGCCTGCAGAAAAAGTACGGCACCTCGCGGGTGTTCGATGCGCCCATCTCCGAAGGCGGCATCGTCGGCACCGCGGTGGGCATGGGCGCCTACGGCTTGCGGCCGGTGGTGGAAATCCAGTTCGCTGATTATTTCTATCCGGCCAGCGACCAGATCGTGTCGGAGGCGGCGCGCCTGCGCTTCCGCTCGGTGGGCGACTTTACCGCGCCCATCACCATCCGCATGCCCTGCGGCGGCGGCATCTATGGCGGGCAGACCCACAGCCAGAGTCCGGAGGCGCTGTTCACGCACGTCTGCGGCATCCGCACCGTGATGCCGTCGAACCCGTATGACGCCAAGGGCCTGCTGATCGCCTCCATCGAAAACGACGACCCGGTGATCTTCCTGGAACCGAAGCGCCTGTATAACGGGCCGTTCGACGGCCACCACGACAAGCCGGTGGTGCCGTGGTCCAAGCATTCGCTGGGCGAGGTGCCCGAGGGCTACTACACCGTGCCGCTGGAGTCGGCGGCGGTGTTCCGACCGGGCGCCGACGTGACCGTCATCACCTACGGCACCATGGTGTGGGTGTCCGAGGCAGCGGCCAACGAGACCGGCATCGATGCCGAGATCATCGACCTGCGCAGCATCTGGCCGCTGGATCTCGACACCATCGTCGCCTCGGTCAGGAAGACCGGCCGCTGCGTGGTGGTACATGAGGCGACGCGCACCAGCGGCTTTGGCGCGGAGCTGGTGGCGCTGGTGCAGGAGCATTGTTTCTATCACCTTGAAGCGCCGATCGAGCGCGTGGCCGGCTGGGACACGCCGTATCCGCACGCCCAGGAGTGGGCCTATTTCCCCGGCCCGGCGCGGGTCGGTGCCGCGCTCAAGCGCGCAATGGAGGCATAGTCCTTGATTCCTCAGTTGACCGCTTCCGTTTGTCCGGACCAGCGCACGTTTGTTGTATTCCGGCAGTACAACAATGCGCGCGCATTCAACGAAAACGCTACAGGTGCGATTGCACTTTTTTCCGGCCCGTGTGCCGCGTTGCTCCTCCTCGAGGACTTGAGTACACATCGTCGTCGCGCCTTGCCCACAGGCCGGAAAAACGCACACTCGCGCCTGTCCAACTGAGGAATCAAGGACTATGGGTATTCATGTCATCAAGATGCCGGACATCGGCGAAGGCATCGCCGAAGTCGAGTTGGTCGCCTGGCACGTGAAAGTGGGTGACATCGTCGAGGAAGACCAGACACTGGTCGACGTGATGACCGACAAGGCCACGGTCGAGATTCCGTCGTCGGCGGCCGGCAAGGTGCTGGCACTCGGCGGCGTGGTCGGCGAAGTGCTGGCGGTCGGCGCGGAAGTGATTCGCATCGAAGTGGACGGCCCCGGCAATCTGAAAGCGGGACCGGTCGTGGCGGGAAAGGCCGCCGCCGACAGGAAACCCGCCGCAAAGGAATCGCCCAAGGCGCCGATGGAAATGGTGAAGCCCGCGGCCAAATCCGTTGCTGCCGCCAGTGCGCCGATGCGCCGCGATGCCCCCGTCACACCGTCGGCACGCAAACCGGGTGACAAGCCCATCGCCTCGCCGGCCACCCGGCGCCGCGCCTGGGAGGCCGGCATCGAGTTGCAGTTCGTTCCCGGCAGCGGTCCGGCGGGGCGCATCATGCAGGAGGACCTCGACGCCTTCATCGCCCGCGGCGATCACGGGTCGCCCGCCGGCCGGCGTGATCAGCGTTACGCCGAGCGTCATGACGAAATCGCCGTGCCGGTGATTGGCCTGCGCCGCAAGATTGCGCAGAAGATGCAGGAATCCAAACGCCACATCCCGCATTTCACCTATGTCGAGGAAGTCGACGTCACCGATCTTGAAACGCTGCGCGCGCAACTGAACCGGAGGTGGGAACAGGAGCGGGGCCGCTTGACCATGCTGCCGTTCCTGATGCGCGCCATCGTGCTGGCGGTGCGCGAGTTCCCGCAGGTCAACGCCCGCTATGACGATGAAGCCGATGTGGTCACGCGCCATGGCGCGGTGCACCTGGGCATCGCCACCCAGACCGAGGCCGGCCTGATGGTGCCGGTGGTGCGACACGCCGAGGCCCGTGACCTGTGGGCGAGCGCGACCGAGGTCGCACGCCTGGCGGAAGCCGCGCGCAGCGGCAAGGCCACGCGCGAGGAGCTGTCGGGTTCCACCATCACCATCACCAGCCTGGGCGCGCTGGGCGGCATCGTCACCACGCCGGTGATCAACCGGCCGGAGGTGGCGATCGTCGGCGTCAATCGCCAGGTCGTGCGGCCGGTGTGGCAGGGCGGGCAGTTCGTGCCGCGCACCATGATGAACCTGTCGTCGTCGTTCGACCATCGCGTCGTCGACGGCTACGTCGCGGCGCGTTTCATCCAGCGACTCAAAGGACTTCTCGAAGCTCCGGCGACGATTTTCATAGAGGAATGAAATGGCCGAGATTTTTGCCAAAGTACTGGT
>JBDTSU010000244.1:0-5520 GCA_039930965.1 Betaproteobacteria bacterium | reverse complement strand
CCGAGCCCAGCGCCGACAGGCACAGCATCACGTTTTCAGGCTTACAGGAATAGCCCATCAGGCCAAACCGCCAGATCTTGCCGGCGAGCGGGCCCAGGCCGGCGCCGATTTCCAGATTGAATTCGGTGAGCAGGATTTTGCGCACCTCGGCCTCGCCCCCCGCAGGCAGGCCCGGCGGCACCAAAACCGCGTTCATTTGCGGCAGGCGGTTGCCTTCCTTGACGAGGAACTGGAAGCCCATCGCCTCCAGCCCGGCCTTGAGCGCCAGATGGTGGCGCTGGTGCCGCGCCCAGGCGTTTTCCAGGCCTTCTTCCTTCAGCACCAGCAGCGACTCGTGCAGCGCGAACAGGCTGTTGGTCGGCGCGGTATGGTGGTACGTGCGATGGGTGGTGCCCCAGTAATTCATCACCAGGTTCAGGTCCATGAACCAGCTTTGGACGCGTGCTCCCTTGCCGGAACGGGCCTTCACACGCTCGATGAATCGATCCGAAAACGACACGGGCGACAGGCCCGGCGTGCAGGAAATGCATTTCTGCGAGGCCGAATAAACGGCATCGATCCCCCAGTCGTCCACCAGCACCGGCGTGCCGCCCAGCGAGGTGACCGCATCGACGATGCTGAGCGCATCGTGCTTGCGGGCGATCGCCGTCAGTGTTTTCGCGTCCGACTGGCAGCCGGTCGATGTTTCAGCGTGCACAAAAGCCAGTAATTCCGCGTCAGGATGCTTCTTGAAGGCGTCCTCGATCTTGTTGGGATCGATCGGCTCGCCCCATTCCGCCTCGACCACGATCGCGGTGCCGCCGCCGCGCTCGACGTTTTCGATCATGCGACCGCCGAACACGCCGTTGCGGCCGACGATCACTTTGTCGCCAGGGGCCACGGCATTGACGAAACAGGTTTCCATGCCGACCGAGCCGGGACCCGACACCGGAAACGTCAGCGCGTTGTCGGTCTGGTAGGAATAGCGCAACAGTGTCTTCAACTCCTCCATCATCTCGACGAAAATCGGATCGAGATAGCCGATGGCGGGCAGCGACATGGCCGCCAGCACGCGCGGATTGATGTCCGAGGGTCCGGGACCCATGAGGGTGCGCTGCGGGGGGTGAAACGAGGTGATCTTCTTGCTGGGTGATAGTTGTTTGAGCGGGGAATGGGGGCTCATGGGAGATCCTTTCTGGGGCAGCGCTTCTCGGGCGCCAGGTCAAAACATATCAGTTTGCGCCGGCCGCCGGCATGACCAAAGGCAAAGGGCGCCACTTGAAGTTCAGGGAAGTCACCGCCTTGTGGGCGGCGGCGGGACGCGAAGTCACGCCAGTGAGGGGGTCAACCTCGTCCGGGAGTGTGCCGGGGTGCAGGCCGCAGGGTGTGCGGAACTACGCGTGAAATGACCTGAAGTTGTTGCATTGCATCATTGTAACCGATGACCCCCATGTCGGAGGCGGAACCGGTCCGGTTGAGTCGCGGGATTGGCCCTCCAGACAACGATTTCTGCATTTCGTCCGAGCTTCGTTGCCGCGCCATTTTGCGGCGGGCAAACTGCATTCATCTTAATTTCACTGCCACAGGGAGTCCACATGAACAAAATTTCTCGCCCACTGTTGTACACATTGCTGGTGGTGCTAATCGTGGCGATCATCGCCGCGGTATTAGCGTCCGGCCCGTTTCCCGCCGGCCACGGTCCCGCGCTGGTGATGTTCGATGAAGACTTATCGGATTCCGCGCTCGGCTGGGCATTGGCCATTCCGATCATGGTGTTTGTCGGCATTGTCGTCGGCGCGATACTGGCCGGAGCCGCGCTGATCACCGTGATTGCGATCGCGTTTGCCGCGCTGATGGTCGCGCTGGCCCTGCTGCTGGCCTTCACGCCCTTCGCGATATTCCTGGCGATACCGGTGCTCGCGGTATACGGTTTTGTCAAGCTGGTCAGGCGTGACCAGCAGCAAGCCGCGCGGGTCGCCTGAGGCGGCCAACGTCAGCGGAACGTAATGATCTGCGCGGAAGCAGGTTCGACGAAATCTTCCGCGAATTCCTCGACGTCAAACGCCGTATCTCCGCCACCGATACCTTCCAACCGGGCAGTTCCATCGGCCCTCACACCGGCGAAATCGAATAGACCCCGATCAAGCAGGTGTGAGGGCGCGATGTTTTGCAGCGAACGGAAAATGCTGTCGATGCGACCGGGGAATTTCTTGTCCCAATCCTTGAGCATCTGTTTCACTTGCTGGCGCTGCAGGTTGTCTTGCGAGCCGCACAGGTCGCACGGAATGATCGGAAACTGCCGGTATGCCGCATAGGCTTCGAGGTCCGCCTCCTCCACATAGGCAAGCGGCCGGATCACGACATGCCTGCCATCATCGGACACCAGTTTCGGCGACATCGCCTTCATCTTGCCGCCGAAGAACATGTTGAGGAACAGGGTGTTGACGATATCGTCGCGATGATGCCCCAGCGCGATTTTGGTCGCGCCGACTTCCGCGGCAACGCGATAAATCACCCCGCGCCGCAACCGCGAACACAGCGAGCACATGGTCTTGCCCTCGGGGATCAGGCGCTTCACCGTCGAGTAGGTATCCTGTTCGGCGATCTGGAAAGTAACACCCAGCCCGCTCAGATAGTCGGGCAGGATATGGCCGGGATAGCCGGGGTGTTTCTGGTCGAGGTTGAAGGCGAACAGGTCAAACGGCACTGGCGATTTTTCGCGCAGCCTGAGCAGGATGTCGAGCAGACCGTAGCTGTCCTTGCCGCCGGACAGGCACACCATCACCTTGTCGCCGGCCTCGATCATGCTGTAGTCGGCAATGGCCTGGCCGGCCAGGCGCCGCAGGCGTTTGGTCAGTTTGTTGGCCTCGAATTGTTGCCCTCGGGTGAGGCGGGAAGTCGCTGTGTTCATGGTCCGACATTCTACCGCGCCGGCTCATAGGCGCCGGATAAAAAGTCGCCGATCGCCATTTGGCGCGCCTCTCCGGGCGAATATGGCTGGAAAGCCGCGCCGGTGCTAGGGTTTCTTCATTGAATCAATGCCACGCTTCAATTTCCCGTCACGCAGCCCTTGGCGGGAGAGAGGCCCGTTGCCGTCCGGCCGGGCAGCGGGTCGCGCCACCGGTCACACCACCAGGCCGCGGCCGCCATCGACCGCGATGATTTGCCCGGTGACGTATGGCGCATCGAGCATCAAGTACTTGACCGCCCCGGCAATGTCCTGCGGCGTGCCGATGCGCATCAGCGGCGTCAATGAAACAATGCGCGCTTGCTCGGCTTCCGGAAAGGTACTTCCACCGGATTTACCCGCTTCGGGCCACAGGATCGCGCCCGGGGAGACGCCATTGACTCGCACCTCCGGCCCCAGTTCCAGCGCCAACGAACGCGTCAGGCCGGCCAATCCCGCCTTGGCGACCGTATAAACCACAAAATCCTTCAGTGGCCGCTCGGCGTGAATGTCGACGATGTTAACGATGCTGCCCTGCGATTTCTTCAGGTACGGCGCCGCAGCCTGCGAGAGAAACAGCGGCGCTTTCAGGTTCGAATCGATCAATTCACTCCAGCTGTCCTCGTCGATGGCGCCTACCGGTGTGGCGTAAAAGGCCGAGGCGTTGTTCACCAGTCCGTCGAGGCGGCCGAACGCCGACGCCGCCTGGTCAATCAGGCCCTTCAAAGCGTTGCAGGCCAGCAGATCGCCCTGTACCACCGCCGCCGAATGCGCGCGCTGCGTGTTGAATTCCTTTGCCAGCTTATCGGCGTCGGCCCGCGAGTGATTGCAGTGCACGATCACATCCGCGCCCGCCGCATGCAAGCTGCGGGCGATCGCCGCGCCGACACGCCGGGCGGCGCCGGTGACCAGAATGGCCGGGGAGCTGGGGGGGGTGACCATGGGATAATTGTTTCAAACAATTCTAACCCACACGATGCGAACCCCCCTGCCGCGATCCCTTGCCGATACCCTGCCTGTGCCGGAGGGAGCCGCCCTGGCGCATACGCACGCGTGTGCCGACATGCTCCGCGCGGAAATCACCCGGGCGCACGGCTGGCTATCGTTCGCGCGCTTTATGGAACTGGCGTTGTATGGGCCTGGCCTTGGCTATTACGCGGCCGGTGCACGCAAGTTTGGCGCCGACGGCGATTTCGTGACGGCGCCGGAAATCTCCGCCCTGTTCGGCCAGACACTGGCGTTTTCGATCGCCGACGTGCTGCGCCAGACCGGCGGCGACGTCCTTGAACTGGGTCCCGGTTCCGGAAAACTCGCCAGAGAAATTCTGCTGGCGCTGGATGAAATCGGCGTGTTGCCCGCGCGCTATCGCCTGCTGGAGGTGAGTGCTGATTTGCGCGAGCGACAGCAGCAGGCGCTTTCCACATTGCCTTCGCACCTCGCCGCGCGTGCCGGCTGGCTGGATGCACTGCCGGAGGATTTCACCGGCATCATCATTGCCAATGAGTTGCTGGACGTGATTCCAGTACATCTCGTCACATGGAAGTCCCGCCAGTGGCTCGAGCGCGGGGTCGCGCTCAGTGGCGACACATTCATATGGCAGGAAGAGCCGATGACGTCCCCGGAATTATTGACGGCCATGACGGGCATCCAGCAAGAGTACCTGAACGGTTCACCACCGGACGACTATCTGACCGAAGTCGCGCCCGCCGTGTCGGGCCTCGTTGCCAGCCTCGCGCAATCACTGACGCAGGGCGCCATGCTGTTCATCGACTATGGATTCCGCGGCGCGGAGTTCTATCATCCGAGCCGTATCACCGGCACGCTCATGTGCCACTACCGGCACTACGCGCATATCGACCCCTTTCGCTATCCCGGGCTGCAGGACATCACGGCCCACGTCGATTTCACGTCTGTTGCCCATGCCGGCATCGAAGCCGGATTGGAAGTCGCCGGCTACGCCACGCAAGCCCAATTCCTGCTCGCGAGCGGCTTGACCGACCTGCTGGCAAAGGCCGATCCCGGCGACACGGCACGCTACCTGCCGCTTACCAACCAGGTGCAGCGCCTGGTCTCGCCCGCGGAGATGGGGGAATTCTTCAAGGTGATCGGCTTTACGCGCGGGAAAGTGGCAATACCCGCACTGGCGCGGGCCCGTCCCCTGCCCGTTTGATCTACCGCAAAGTCCACATCGCCGATGGCTGTATCTTCGCGTTAAACTGCCTCGCGATGTGTCGGGCTTGGTCAGGTTTGCGCCGGGCCGTGGCACTGTCATGCACAGGCCGCGCCAGTCTTGGGGCCGTTGGGTACTGAATTCTGCAATCGAACTTGGGGAGTTAAGAAGATGCCGCAAATGATCGGAGTACCAAAGGAAGTTTTATCTGGCGAGCGGCGCGTAGCCACCGTTCCCGAGGCGGTCGAAAAACTGATCAAGCTGGGTTTCACGGTACAGGTTGAAACCGGCGCCGGGGACGCAGCGAATTGCAGTGACGATACCTACCGCGCCGCGGGTGCGCAGATCGTCGACAGCGCATCCAGGCTATGGGCGGAATCCGATATCGTCTTCAAGGTAAGCGTACCGACCGCTGAAGAAGTCG
>JBDTSU010000243.1:0-5536 GCA_039930965.1 Betaproteobacteria bacterium | reverse complement strand
GCTGCGTGATCAACGTGCTGTTCAGTCCGCTGGGGATCGGCAACCGTTCGGGTGAACTGGTGCTGGTGAGCAATGCCGACGGCAGTCCGCACCGGGTTCTGTTGTCGGGCACCGGCTGCCGCTGGTTCAGCCAGGCGACGTCGAGGTTCTTCCTGACGCAGTGTGCAAACTGAAGCGTTGCACAACCGGCTGCTTTCGACGGGTCAACGCACCGTAATAGCCCTGCCAACAACCTTGGGAATAATGCGGAAGAAATCACATTACAATGTGCAGTGCCCGCGCTGAACGAACGCCCCGCACGGGGCGTTCTGCATTAATTCGTGTCTGCAAATTTCGATGCTAGAATTCACCAAGTAATGAATTATCCTTCCGCCCTCGAATTCCTGTCATATCAATGAGCCAAGATTTCATTCTCGAAACCCGCGAACTGACCAAGGAATTCAAGGGGTTTATCGCGGTTGACCGGGTAAATCTCAAGGTGCGCCGCGGCTCCATTCATGCATTGATCGGGCCGAATGGCGCGGGCAAGACGACTGTCTTCAATCTGCTGACCAAATTCCTGCCGGTGACGTCCGGCCAGATTGTCTACAACGGCCAGGACATCACCGCCGAAAAGCCGGTACAGGTTGCGCGCCGCGGCATGGTGCGTTCATTCCAGATTTCGGCGGTATTTCCCCACCTCACCGTGCTTGAGAACGTGCGCGTGGCGCTGCAGCGAAAAATCGGAACCAGCTTTCATTTCTGGAAGCCGGAATCGACCCTGCATACACTGAACGCACGCGCGATGGAACTGCTGGAATCCGTCGACCTGGCGGCGTTTGCGGATACCGAAACCGTGCTGTTGCCCTACGGCAGGAAGCGCGCGCTGGAAATCGCCACCACGCTGGCACTTGATCCCGAAATGATGCTGCTCGACGAGCCGACGCAGGGCATGGGTCACGAAGACGTGAGCCGTGTGGTGGAACTGATCCGCAAGGTCGCGGCCAATCGAACCGTGTTGATGGTCGAACACAACATGAGCGTGATCTCAAACTTGTGCGACCGGATTACCGTGCTGGCGCGCGGCAGCGTGCTGGCAGAAGGCCCTTACGAAACGGTCTCCAGGGATCCAAAGGTGCTTGAAGCCTATGTCGGCACCGTAGAGGAGACTGCGTGAGCGCGGTTGCGGCCAGTACGGTCCTGAGCGTGTCCAACCTGCACGCCTACTACGGCGAGTCGCACATACTTCACGGGGTCGATTTCGACATCAATCGTGGCGAACTGGTCACGTTGCTGGGCCGCAACGGCGCCGGCCGGACGACCACGCTCAAGGCCATGCTGGGACTCACCGGCAAGCGCACCGGCTCGATCAAGATTGCCGGGCAGGAAGCGATCCAGTTGTCGACACACAAGATCGCCCGGCTCGGCCTGGGATATTGTCCGGAGGAGCGCGGCATATTTTCCAGCCTGAGCTGCGAGGAAAACCTGATGTTGCCGCCGCAGATCGGCGAAGGCGGCATGTCGCTCGACGAGATCTATTCGATGTTCCCGAATCTGAAGGAGCGCCGCAACAGCCAGGGCACCAGGCTGTCGGGCGGCGAACAGCAGATGCTGGCAATGGCGCGCATACTGCGAACGGGCGCGAAAATCCTGCTGCTCGACGAGATCACCGAGGGACTCGCGCCGGTGATCGTGCAAACCCTGGGGCGCGTGATCCGCGAACTCAAGGCGAAGGGCCTGACCATCATCATGGTCGAACAGAACTTTCGTTTCGCCGCGCCGCTGGCGGACCGGCACTACGTCATGGAACATGGAAAGATCGCGGCCGTGGTTGAAAAGCACGAACTGGCGGCGAAGACCGATATGCTGCATGAGTACTTGGGCGTCTGATTTTGGTAACCCATTGGCTTGCGGTCATTGCGACCGTGTTGATCATAACGAGGAGGTAACATCATGAAACGCAGAGTTTTGGCAACACTGGTATCAGCGGCATGTGTATTGGGCGCGGGAACGGTTTCCGCCCAGCAGGGAAAGCTGTCCGATGACGTATTGAAGATCGGTGTCCTGACCGACATGTCGGGGCTGTATGCCGACTTCGGCGGTCCCGGTGCCGTGCTCGCGGCGAAAATGGCCGTCGAGGATTTCGGCGGAAAAATGTTCGGCAAGACCATCGAAGTGGTCAGCGCGGATCACCAGAACAAGCCGGACGTCGCGAAGAACCTCACGCAGCAGTGGTTTGACCGCGACAAGGTCGACGCCACCTTCGAGAACCTGAATTCCGGCGTGGCGCTGGCAGTGACGGCGCTGGGCAAGGAAAAGAACAAGATCACGGTGGTCACCGGTGCCGCCTCGTCGCGCCTGACCAATGATGCCTGCCAGCCCGGCACCAGCATTCACTGGGTATACGACACCATTTCGCTGGCCAATGTGGTCGGCAAAGCGGTCGTGAAAGCCGGCGGCGACAGCTGGTTCTTCCTGACCGCCGACTATGCATTCGGTCATTCGCTCGAAAAAGATACCGCTGACGTGGTGAAAGCCAACGGTGGCAAAGTACTCGGCGCTGTGCGCCATCCACTGAATGCAACCGACTTCTCATCGTTCCTGCTGCAGGCGCAAGCCTCCAAGGCCAAGGTGGTCGGTCTGGCCAATGCCGGTGGTGACACGGTAAACAGTA
Source organism: Betaproteobacteria bacterium (assembly GCA_039930965.1). GTDB lineage: Bacteria > Pseudomonadota > Gammaproteobacteria > Burkholderiales > Usitatibacteraceae > UKL13-2. Next base: position 2,883 of record JBDTSU010000243.1, on the reverse strand, counting down.
TCAAGGCCGCGGCGGAATTCGGTATCACCAAGAACCAGAACCTGGCCGCGTTGCTGATGCTGATCACCGATGTGCACGCGCTGGGACTGAACACGGCCCAGGGACTCTACCTGTCTGAAGGCTGGTACTGGGACATGAACGACGAGAACCGAGCGTTTGCGAAACGCTTCGAGCCGCGCAACAACGGCAAGAAACCCAACATGAACCAGGTGGGCGTCTATTCGGCGGTTTCGCATTACCTGAAGGCGGTGCAAGCGTCAGGGTCCGACGACACGGCGGGCGTGATAAAGAAGATGCAGGACACGCCGATCAATGACGTGTTCGCCAAGAACGGCAAGCTGCGTCCGGACGGCCGCATGGTCCACGACATGCACCTGTTCCTGGTGAAGAAACCGTCGGAGTCCAAGGGACCATGGGATTATTACAAGCTGATGGGGACCGTAAAGGGTGAAGAGGCCTTCCAGTCGATCGAAAAATCGCAATGCCCGCAGTTCAAGAAGGGCTGAGCAAATTGACATCGTGGTAGTTTGACCGCCGTAAATCCCCCCAACCCCCCTTTTCAAAGGGGGGCTTTCCTGTGCGCAGCGATGGTCTCAGCCCAATAGAGCCGCATCATCAACGTGCACTTCTCCTTTGAAAAAGGGGGACCGAGGGGGATTTTCGGTGGTTGATTCATCACATTCCATATACAGAGCATGACTGAAATATTCGGCGTTCCCATCCAGGCCCTGATGGGCCAGCTCACGATCGGGCTGGTCAACGGCTGCTTTTATGCGCTGCTGTCGCTGGGGCTGGCGGTTATTTTCGGCATGCTGAATGTCGTCAACTTCGCCCACGGCGCGCTGTACATGGTGGGGGCATTCTTCGCCTGGATGCTTCTGCACTACGCCGGGGTTAACTACTGGTTCGCGCTGATCCTGGCGCCGATCGGTGTCGCCCTTATCGGCGTCATCATCGAGAAGACCATGCTGCGCTGGCTTTACCAGCTCGACCATCTCTACGGCCTGCTGCTGACGTTCGGCCTGGCACTTATCCTCGAAGGCATCTTCCGGCACAACTACGGCTCGTCGGGCCAGCCTTACGAGCTCCCGGATATTTTCCACGGCGCCTTTGACCTGGGCTTCATGTTCCTGCCCAAGTACCGTGCGTGGGTGGTGGTGATGTCGATCATGGTCTGCCTGGCAACGTGGTTCATCATTGAGAAAACCCGGCTTGGCGCGTATCTGCGAGCGGGGACGGAAAACCCGAAGCTGGTGCAATCCTTCGGCATCAATGTGCCGCTGATGGTGACCCTGACCTATGCCTTTGGCGTTGGCCTGGCGGGACTGGCGGGCGTGATGGCCGCGCCGGTCTATCTGGTCAATCCGACTATGGGGTCGGGCATCATCATCGTCGTGTTTGCCGTCGTCGTCATCGGCGGCATGGGGTCGATACTCGGATCGATTATCACCGGGCTCGCGCTGGGGTTGATCGAAGGCCTTACAAAGGTGTTCTATCCGGAAGCGTCATCGACGGTGGTTTTCATCATCATGGCGATCGTGCTGCTGATTCGTCCCGCGGGCCTGTTCGGGCGGGAGAAGTGATGAAGAACAAGACCGCAATTCTTTATCTTGTCCTGCTGGTGGGCGCCTGCATCGCGCCCTTTGTCGGCTATCCGCTGTTCCTGATGAAGTGTTTGTGCTTCGCATTGTTTGCCTGCGCGTTCAATCTGCTCATCGGCTTTACCGGGTTGCTGTCGTTCGGTCACGCGATGTTCTTCGGTTTTGCCGCCTACGTTACAGGCCATTTGGCAAAGGTCGGCTTTGGAGTCGACGGCATTAAGATTCTGGGAATTGACATTCCCGTCACGTTCACTATCCCGCCGTTTTCTCCGGAGGTGGCGATCATCGCCGGAACGCTTTGTGCGGCAATCCTCGGTTGGCTCGTGGGCTGGCTCGCCGTGCGCCGCCAGGGCATCTACTTCGCGATGGTCACGCTGGCCCTGTCGCAAATGGTTTATTTCATCTGCGTGCAGGCGCCGTTTACCTATGCCGAGGACGGCATCCAGAGCATTCCCCGCGGCAAGTTGCTGGGTGTTGTCGACCTGCATAACGATACGATCATGTATTTTTTCGTCCTGGCCATCTTCGTCGCCGCATTCTGGTTGATCAACCGCGTCATCCATTCGCCCTTCGGCCAGGTGCTGAAATCGATCCGCGAAAACGAACCGCGCGCGCTGTCGCTGGGCTATGACGTCGATAAATACAAACTGGTCGCATTTATCCTCTCCGCCACCCTGGCGGGACTGGCGGGGGCAACCAAGTCGCTGGCGCTGGGCCTGGCCACGCTGACCGATGTGACCTGGCAGATGTCCGGCGAAGTTGTGCTGATGACGCTGCTCGGCGGAATGGGAACGATTCTTGGGCCGGTAGTCGGCGCATCGACCATTATCGCCATGGAGAACTACCTGTCGGGCTTTGGTTCGTGGGTGACTATCATCATGGGCGCGACCTTTGTGGTGTGCGTGCTGGCGTTCCGCCGCGGCATCGTCGGCGAAATCGAGCACCGTTTCCTGCGCAAATAGCCACGATCCGGCCGGAATACGGCCGGAGCCGACATTGCGGGTGATTTCACCCGCGTTCATGATTTACCTCTTGCCGGCTGAAAATTTCCGCTTGCCCACACTCGGCCGGGCCGGTTCTCGTCTATAATTCAAACGCTCGTTTGATTTTTTTTTGCATTCCCCTCTCAAGAGCCCTCTCGCATGAAAATACTCGTTCCCGTCAAGCGTGTGGTCGATTACAACGTCAAGGTCCGCGTCAAGGCCGACCAGACCGGCGTCGATATCGCCAACGTCAAAATGTCGATGAATCCGTTCGACGAAATCGCCGTCGAAGAGGCGCT
>JBDTSU010000242.1:0-5591 GCA_039930965.1 Betaproteobacteria bacterium | reverse complement strand
ATCAAGGTGTTGCGCTATGAAATCAAGAGCCTCACGCCGCCGGAATCGATCATTCGCTCCATGCAGGCACAGATTACCGCCGAACGCGAAAAGCGCGCCTTGATTGCGAAGTCCGAGGGTGTGCGGCAGGAAGAAATCAACATTGCCGACGGTCAGCGCCAAGCCTCGATTCTGGCGTCTGAGGGCCAAAAGCAGGCGGCCATCAACAAAGCACAAGGCGAGGCGTTGGCGCTCACTACCGTGGCCGAAGCAACCGCATCAGCCGTGAGGCAAGTGGCGGCGGCGTTGAGTTCGGAAGGCGGCATGCAGGCGGCCAACCTGAAAGTCGCAGAGAAATACATCGAGCAGTTCGGCAATCTCGCCAAGGTCGGCAATACGTTGATTATTCCTGCGAGCCTGGCTGACGCAGGCAGCTTTGTGGCATCCGCCATGACCATTCTGGACAAAGCGAAGCTGGGACAGGGGCAGAAGTGATGAAACGCCACGTGATCACGGCGGCGTTCCTGTTGGCTGCGGCCGTGTTCTACGAAATAGGTTTTGGATTAGGCGTCGGACTGGCGCTGGTCGCAGGATTCGTCAGCGAAATGATTTTCTGGGTGAGAATTTCACGCGCATTGTCGGCACCGAGGTCACACAAAGCGAATACAGGCACTTAATCCTCTGGCGTTGGCCCAGGGCCTTCAGCATCGTTGCGATGGCGACGTTGGGCGGAAGCGATCATGACGATGGAGAAGTGACGCGGCAGGAGGCATCCTATGAAAACCGGTATTGTGATTTTAGTTGGCAGCGCGTTGTTCGCCGTTTCATGTTTCGCCGGGGATCTTGAGAAAGGCGTGGCGCTACATGAACGCAAGGACTACGCAAGCGCGCTCAAGGCGTTTGGCAAGGCTGCGGCCAGCGGCAACGCGGAAGCACAACGGCGGCTCGGCTTCATGTACTACCACGGCGAAGGTGTCGCGCAGGGCAACAAGCGCGCGTTGGCTTTGTTCGAGAAGGCCGCAAAGACTGGAGATGTTGAATCGGCGCGTAACCTCGGGACGATGTACGAGCATGGAATGAGTGTGGACCAGAATGATGCGCTTGCGGCGTCGTGGTACACGGTGGCTGCGGAACTTGGCGAGCCGAATTCCCAATTTGCGGCGAGTGTGACGTATTACAAGGGCCAGGGTGTGGCACGGGATCGCATCGAGGCGGCGAAGTGGTGGAATGTCGCCATGAGCCAAGGGCCCGTTTGGGAACGGCGAATTCGCCCGATGATCGATTCGGCCGAGGCGAAACTCAGCGCCGAGGAAAACGCAGAAGGCAAGCGGCGCGCGGCCGAATGGTTGAGCACGCACAACACACGAAAGTAAGCGAGCCAGGCGAAATGGATGCTCGCTTGGATGACTTCAACGATCAGGCTTCACTATTGCCAACTGCAGGAGAACAACATGGATCGAAAATACATTGTCGCAAATGCCATCCTCTGGGCCGCTGCCATCATCGCTTCGGCAAGTGTGGGCGCGCCTGTCCTGCTCTCGGTAATCGTGTTGCCATCCCTGGCGGTGGCGTCGCTGCTGATCGCGACACCCAGGCTCCGCGCGACAGAATGCCAGCAACCCTGAATACACCCGCCACACGAACGCACGGACGGCCGCTCTAAAGCGCCGCAAAGACAGGCCGCCGGAGTCGATCCTGGACGATTAGCCCCAGGCCTCGTGAGTGCGAACAACGTCCTGAAGTAAAACACGCGGATCGCCATTTGGCGAACCTCGCAGGACGAAAACGCGCCGAAAGCCGCCCCAGTGCTTGTGTTTGGCTTGACGAACCCAGCGCGATATTGCCGCTAAACTTCCCCTCTCCACCTTCGCCCGAGAGAATCATGCCCGATCGAGAATTCGGCTTTGAAACACTGGCGCTGCATGCGGGACAAATTCCCGACTCCGCAACCGGCGCGCGCGCGTTGCCGATCTATCAGACCACCTCATTCGTCTTCGACAGCGCCGATCACGCCGCGTCGCTGTTCAACCTGCAGACATTCGGCAACGTTTATACGCGACTCTCCAATCCCACCACCGCCGCATTTGAAGAGCGCTGTGCGGCGCTGGAAGGCGGGCGCGCAGCGGTGGCGACCGCGAGCGGGCAGGCGGCCGAGATGGTGGCGCTATTCAACATTCTCGAGGCCGGCGATCACCTGGTGTCGTCATCGAAGGTGTATGGCGGCACGCATACCATGTTCAACGTCAATTTCAAGAAGCTCGGCATCGATGCCTCGCTGGTCGATCCGGACGACCCCGAGAATTTTCGTCGTGCATTGCAGCCGAATACCAAGGCGATCTTTTCCGAAACGCTCGGCAATCCGGCCATCAACATGGTCGACCTGGAAGCGATAGGCAGGATTGCGCGCGACGCGGGTGTCCCCTTCATCGTCGATAACACGGCCGCATCCCCTTACCTGTGCCAGCCACTAAAGCACGGCGCCGATATCGTCGTGCACTCGGCCACCAAATTTCTCGGCGGTCACGGGACGACCATGGGTGGCGTGGTGGTGGAAAGCGGCAAGTTCCCATGGGGCAACGGCAAGTTCGCGTCGATGACCGAGCCGTCGGCCGGGTATCACGGCGTGCGCTTCTTTGAAACTTTCGGCGACTTTGCCTTCACGATGAAGGCGCGCATGGAAGTGTTGCGGGTCTTCGGCCCAACCCTTTCACCGTTCAATGCCTGGCAACTGCTGCAAGGCATCGAGACACTGCCGGTGCGCATGGACCGGCATTGCGCGAATGCGCTGGCGGTTGCGCAGTTCCTGGAATCGCATCCACGGGTTGCCTGGGTCAATTATCCGGGCCTGACTTCAAACCGCTATCACGCGCTGGTGAAGCGTTATATGCCGAAAGGCGCCGGCGCGCTGTTGTCGTTTGGTATCAAAGGCGGCGGCGCGTCGAGCTATGAGGCCGGCGTGAAATTCATCGAAGGCCTGCAGTTCATCTCGCACCTGGCCAATATTGGTGATGCGAAGTCGCTGGTGATTCATCCGGCATCGACCACACACCGGCAGTTGAGCGAAGAAGATCAGGTCAAGGCGGGTGTGCCGCCGGATATGGTGCGGCTGTCGATCGGCCTTGAGACAATCGACGACATCATCTGGGACATCGATCAGGCGCTTGCAGCGGTCGGTTAGGCAGGATAGATCGCACCGAGAACGCAGGGATGCGTGGCGCCGGTGGTTGCCGTCATGTCAACCGGTCGCCGTTCGATGGTGCGCCAGGCGAACCAGGCAAACGCCAGTGCCTCGACTTGCTGTGCGGGCACACCCTGCGCGTCGGTCTTTTCCACCGTCCCCTGCGGGAATCGGCGGGCAATGTCGTGCATGAGCGCGCGGTTGTTGGCGCCGCCCCCGCAAACCAAAATGTGCTGTGCGGCCGGCGCATGTTTAGCGATGTGATCGACAATTGTCTGCGCGGTCAGCGCGAGCAAGGTCGCCTGAACGTCGTCGGCTTCTTCGCCCGGCCCGAGACGGGAAGCCAGCCATGCCGCATTGAACAGATCGCGCCCCGTGCTTTTTGGCGGCGCCGCCTGAAAGTAGCCCTCCGACAACATGCGCTTCAACAGCTCCGGCAGCACATGGCCGGTCGCCGCCCACGCGCCCTGTTGGTCGTAAGGTGTGCCGCGATGGGCGGCAACCCACGCATCCATGAGGCAATTGCCGGGGCCGCAGTCGAATCCCCATGCGGTTGTGCCAGGCGCAAGGAACGTGAGGTTGGCGACGCCACCGATGTTGACGACGACGCGGGTTTCGTCCAGCCGACGAAATATCCCGTCGTGGAACGCCGGCACCAATGGTGCACCCTGGCCCCCGGCGGCGACATCGCGAGATCGGAAGTCGGCGATGACGTCGGTTCCGGCTAGTTCTGCCAGCAACGCGGCATTGTTCAGTTGCACCGTGAAGCCGAGTTCCGGACGGTGCCGTATCGTCTGGCCATGACAGCCGATGGCGGCGACATCTGCGGCAGATTTGCCCGCCGCCTGCATCGCCCGCTGTGCCACGCGCGCATACAGGCGGGCGAGCTGATTCGCGGCAAGTCCACTGCGTTCGATTTCATTGTCGCCGGGCGAATTCAGTGCCAGCAGTTCAGCCCGCAGTTCGGCAGGGTAGGCCTCGGTGCAAAAAGACAGGACTCGCGGCTGCCCGGCGGAAAAATCGGCCAGCACCGCATCGGCGCCGTCGAGCGAGGTGCCCGACATGATGCCGATGCATAGACTACGGCTATTCAAATCGGCCGAAGCGCGTATCGCGCAACAGGGCGAGACTTTCACTTTCCTGCGCGGCAGCCTGCTTGAAAGCCGCCATATATCGGGGCGGCAAGGGCTCAGCCTTAGGCAGCGCGACACGCAGCGGATCCTGGTGAATGCCCGAAACCTTGAATTCGTAGTGCAAATGGGGCCCGGTCGCCCAGCCGGTCGCGCCGACATAGCCAATGATCTGCCCCTGGCTCACGCGCGTACCGCGACGAACGCCGGCGGCAAACCCGGACAGATGGCCATACAGCGTGGTGATCCCGCCGCTGTGGCGGACCTCGATCATGTTGCCGTATCCGCCCTTGACCCCGGCGGTTTCGACCGTGCCATCGGCGGTCGCCCAGATTGGCGTGCCGCGTGGCGCGGCGAAATCAACACCGGTATGCTGGCGCCAATTCTTCAATAGCGGATGGACACGTCCGCCGAATCCCGACGACACACGCGAAAACGCGAGTGCCGAGCGCAGGAAGGACTTGGCGCGATTTTGACCGTCAGCCGAATAGTAGCCGTCGTTTCCCTCGGCATCGGTGAACAGGTAGGCTTCAAAATTCTTGCCGTTATTGGTGAATTCGGCGGAAAGCACGCGGCCCGGACGAAGGTATTCGCCGTCGTAATAGAGCATTTCATATACGACGCTGAAACGGTCGGCCTTGCGCAGATCGATGTGGAAATCGATATCGGTCGAAAATATGCGCGCCATCTGGTTGGCGATGGCGTCAGGAATACCGGCGGCGTCGGTTGCGCCATAAAGCGATGAAAGTATCGTGCCTGACTTATAGACCTGCTGCACCGTCGGCGCGATCTTCATTTCCTGTGCGACGAAGCCTTTTTCCTGGCGGGTCACCTGCAAGAACTGGTCGTGGCTGTGCAGATAGGTGAAAGACAGCATCGCGCCGTCTGCATCGGTGACTGCTTGTACCGTACGACCGGGGCGAAGCTGAAAGATGCTGCGCGCCGACTTGTCCGTGCGCAGGAAGTTGAATGCGGCGTTATCGTTGACATTCAGGCGTTGCAACAACACGGCGACGGTATCGCCCCGCTGCACACGATCGCTGGACCGAAACTGCGCCGGCGCATTGAAGGCCAGCGTGGCTTCCTCGGCTGTAGGGAGGGCCAGAATTTCCGTCAACTCACGGCGTGCCATCGGATCAAGCTGACTGTCCGAGGAAACACCGAATGCCGTCAGCACGCCGAAGACCGGTAAGGCGAGAAGCACCAAAGTGGCGGTGAGGGCGCGCTTGGCCGGGACGGCGCGAAGCAAATGCCGTAGGCCCAGCCGGTGCTTTTGCGCTAAGATTTTGAATTCCGCGAATGTC
>JBDTSU010000241.1:0-5596 GCA_039930965.1 Betaproteobacteria bacterium | reverse complement strand
CGGACAGCGCTTCACGCACTTCGTCAAGCTTGAAGGGCTTGATGATGGCAGTGACCAGTTTCATGTTGATTGCTCCCTCTAGAAGGATGGATTTATGCATGCCCGACATCCGCGGACGGATGCCGGGCCGCGGGCGCGTTTCAGAACGATTTAGCGACGAAAGCGACCAGGCGCGCCTTGCTCAGGTCCTTGCCGTTCACGGTGTAGAAAGCTTCCTTGGCATTGGTGTTCTTCACGTAGCCACCGGCCGCCCAGCCGTCACCCAGGTCATAGGTCGCGCCGAGTTTGTAAACGGTGTAGCTGTAGTCGCCATTGTTCTTGACGGTCTGGCGGGCGATCTGCGCATTGGCGGTGAGTTTGGGCAGCACTTCCTGAGCCCAGTTGATCTCGGTAAAGGCCGAGTTCTTGCTGTTGGCGAAGCCGAACAGATTGCTGGTTGAATGCGAGTATTTCGCGCTGAACGGGCCGCTGGCAATGCCGACATACACTTCGTCGGTATTCGGTGACGGATTGAACGCGCTGCTGGAAGGATATTCGTAGCGCAGGTAGCCGACATCGAGCGTGACGTCCTTGACGATTTCAAACTTGTAGCCGCCGAAGAGATCCCATTCGATATTGGCGCTGGTCGAGAATCCGCCCGACTTCGCGGCTTCTTTCAGCCACTTGATGTTGCTGACGAAGGTACCCAGGTAAAAACCGCTTGAATGTGAGTAATCCAGGTTGAACTGGAGCGCGGGCTTTTCAGCTGTTTGAGATATGCCGCGGTATTCGTATTCGGTGTAGAGCGATACTTTCGGCACGATCGTATGTTCGGGTGTCGGTTCAGCGGGTGCCGCCGGCGCTTGCTGTGCGATCGCGTGATAGCTGGAGAGCGACAATGCGATGACGCCCGCGAGTGCCAATTGTTTTGCGATTTTCTTCATCTGAATACCCTTGAGGTGGTTGGAAATAAAATACTTCAGTACAGTGTTAGCACGTTGCATGCCATCGCCTGGGTCTGCGCAAGTGACTGATTTATTATGAAATTGATGCGCCGCACCATGCCCTTGCACCAAAGTTGAGCAGCCATTCGGCCGCGCGCACCCGGATGGCGCGCGATGACGTTTCCGTTTTGAGCGCCCGCGGCCGGCTCGCTCGGATAAAATGTGCTGTGTGCACAAAATCCGCGCACTGAATCCCCCATGACCAAAACCTCATCGGCGCTTGATGCGCTTACCCAGCTTGCCGCCAAGGTCGATGCCGTCCTCAAGGCATCACCGGCATCGAACCTTGAAGCCAATGCCCGCCAGCATTTCGTGTCGCAACTCGCGCGGCAGGGATTGGTGACGCGTGAGGAGTATGAAATTCAGACGGCCCTGCTGGAAAAATCCCGCCAAAAATTGAAAGCGCTCGAAGCGAGGATTGCCGAACTGGAAGCTGAACACCGGGCTTCACCACAAAAATAGATCCCTGAATGTCCCTCGCCGTTCTCTACTCGCGTGCGCTGACCGGCATGGAGGCGCCGCTTGTCACGGTCGAGGTGCACCTCGCCAATGGTCTGCCATCCTTCACCATCGTCGGACTGCCTGAAATCGAGGTCAAGGAAAGCAAGGACCGGGTACGGGCCGCGCTGCTGAATGCAAGATTCGAGTTTCCCGCTCGGCGCATCACCGTCAATCTCGCGCCCGCCGACCTTCCCAAGGAAAGCGGCCGTTTCGACTTGCCGATTGCACTGGGCATCCTGGTGGCAAGCGGGCAGATCGCGGGCGACAAGCTGAAGCAATATGAATTTGCCGGCGAGCTCGCCCTGACGGGCGACCTGCGACCGATTCGCGGCGCCCTGGCGATGACGTTCAAGGCGCATGGCGATGGCCGCGCGTTCATTTTGCCGATGACTTCTGCGGCCGAGGCCGCGTTGGTGACCGATGCCACCGTGCTGGGCGCCAGGAGCCTGCTGCAGGTCTGCGCGCACCTGGCGGGACGCGAGAGGATTCCGCCGTACCTCAGCGAGGCCGCGCCCGGCGTCGCGCACTATCCTGACATGTCTGAAGTGAAGGGGCAGTCCCAGGCCAAGCGTGCCATGGAAATTGCCGCGGCCGGACGGCACAGTGTGCTGATGATGGGGCCGCCCGGAACCGGCAAGACCATGCTCGCCGCACGCTTTCCGGGCATCCTGCCGGAAATGACCGATGCCGAAGCGCTCGAGGCCGCCGCCGTGCAGAGCCTCTCGCCCGGTGGGTTCAAGGTGGAGCGGTGGAAGAAGCGCAGTTACCGTGCCCCCCATCACACGGCCTCGGGTGTCGCGCTGGTCGGCGGCGGCAGCAATCCGCGTCCCGGCGAAATATCGCTCGCCCATCACGGCGTGTTGTTTCTTGATGAGTTGCCCGAATTCGAGCGCAACGTGCTGGAAGTATTGCGTGAACCGCTCGAATCCGGCCGCATCACGATCTCGCGGGCCGCGCGCCAGGCCGATTTCCCCGCCGAATTCCAGCTGATCGCGGCGATGAATCCGTGTCCTTGCGGCTATCAGGGCCATTTCCTCAACAAGTGCCGCTGCACCCCGGACCAGATTTCGCGATATCGCAGCAAGATCTCCGGGCCGTTGCTGGACCGGATCGACCTGCAGATCGAAGTGCCGGCCGTGCCGCAACTCGAATTGGTGAAGGCCCGGCAAGGCGAAAGCAGCGAGGCGATTCGCGAACGCACCGAGCGGGCCTTTCAGATCCAGTTGAAGCGGCAGGGCAAGCCGAACGCCAAGCTGGGCCCGCAAGAGATCGACGATGCATGTCGGCCCGATGCCGCCGGCGAGGAACTGCTGAAGAGCGCGATCCAGCGCATGGGCCTGTCGGCGCGCGCGTACCATCGCGTGCTGAAAGTGGCGCGCACCATCGCCGATCTGGCGGACAGCGAGAAGATCGCGGCCGGCCACATTGCCGAGGCGATCCAGTACCGCAAGATGGACAAGGCATAGAGTCCGGGACACACAGGCCGTGAAAGACCCGACAGGCGAGGTAAACTTAAGCACTGGTGCGGCGTTTCAGGCGTTTTGTGCCGGAAAGCCGCGCCAGTGCTTGAGTTTCACCTTGGCCTGGCGGTCGACATGACATCCGACGGACACGCTCACCACGACACGCCGCGCTGGCTGCTGGCGCTGCTGCTGGCCGCCCTGGGCATGCTCGGCCCGTTCGCCGTCGACACCTATATTCCGGCGTTTCCGACCATCGCCAGCGATCTGGGGGCGAGCGCGTTGCAGATGCAGCAGACGTTCTCGGTCTATCTCATCGGCTTCGCGGTGATGTTCCTGTTTCACGGTGCCCTGTCCGACAGCTTTGGCCGCAAGCCGATCATCCTCTGGGGGCTCGGCGTATTTCTGGTGGGCACCGTCGGTTGCGCCTTGTCGACGACCATCGGCCAACTGCTGTTCTTTCGCCTGTTGCAGGGTGTATCGGTCGGTGCGGGAATGGTGGTGGGGCGCGCCATGATTCGCGACCTGTATGCCGATGCCGATGCGCAGCGCCTGATGTCGATGGTGACGATGTGGTTCGGCATTGCGCCCGCGCTGGCGCCGATCATCGGCGGCTTCCTGTTTTCACATTACGGCTGGCATTCAATCTTCTGGTTCGTCGCCGTCTTCACGCTGGCGCTGGTGCTGATGAGCGTGTTCGCCTTTCATGAAACGCTCGCCGTCGAAAAGCGCCAGTCGTTCCGATTACAGCCGCTGTTGGCCGGCTATCGCGAGGTCGGCGTCAATGTGCCCTTCCTGTTGCTGTCTTTCGCGGCCGGATTCAATTTCAACGGCTTCTTTCTCTACATCCTGTCGGCGCCGGTGTTCCTGCCGCAACACCTGCATCTGGGGCCGACCGAGTATGCCTGGCTGTTCATCCCGGGCATCGGCGGCATCATGACCGGCGCCTTCATTTCAGGCCGCGTCGCGGGACGGTGGTCGTCGGCGAAAACGGTGCGCGCCGGCTATTCGATCATGATGCTGGCGGTGCTTGCCAACATCATTTTTTCGACCTTTTTCACGCCGGCCATTCCCTGGTCGGTGATGCCGATCTTTATCTATGCGATCGGCACCGCCACCGCCTTTCCATCCCTGTCGCTGCTGGTCATGGACCTGTTTCCGTTTCGCCGCGGCATGGCGACCTCGCTGTCGGCGTTCGTCGGCGGCATGATCAATGCGCTGGTGGCCGGTGTCATTTCGCCGGCGCTTTCGCATTCCCCTGCGCTGCTGGCATGGGGAATGGGGGCGATGATGCTATGCGGGATATTCTGCTGGATGGGCTACCGGCGTGTCGTCAGACAGGCCATGCGCAGAAAGGTCGACACCTGAGCGGCCGTCATTCGTTCTGCCTGCAGTAAGTTTCCCGGGTCATGAACAATAGCACCAGCGCGGCCAGCCCCCAGACCAGAATCAGCGAAAAACCCTGCTGGTACGACGCAAAATCGAACACGCGCTTGCCACCGTCAAGCGCGCCGCTCCAGTGGCGGTCGAGGATGACCCCGACCAGCGGCTGCATATACATCGGTCCTTGTATGACGCCCATGTTGCTGATACCCGAAACCGTGCCCGCCAGGCGGGCCGGGCCGGACTCCTTGGCGAAGGCAAAACTGATGATGAAGCAGCCGCTGAAAAAGCCGATTGCGCACAGCAGGACGCTGAGCACGGCATATGGCCACGGATGCACGTAAATCAGAGCGGCCCACAGCAGCAGCGAAAGGACCATGCCGCCGATGTAGAGCGGCTTCCGGCGGCCAAGACGATCCGACGCGGCACTGTAACTGATACTGCCGATGGCCCAGGCAACCATCATGGCCGAGCACAGTCCGGCGGCGCCGGTCGGCGTGAGCCCATAGTGCGTGACGAGAAACGGGACACCCCACAGGCCGGCAAACGTCAGCACCATCGAACTGGCGGCGCCGGGAATGAAGAACAGCAGCACGACGTTGCGCAATCGAAGCACCTCCTTCAATCCATCGAACAGGCGGGTGTCGCCTGCGGCCGCGTGGGTTCCCTCGAAATAGCTCAGATAGCCGCGCTCGGCGGGATCATCTCGCACCATCAGCCACGTCGCGACGGCCACCAGCAGCGTCAGCGCGGCACTCATCCACATGACGTTGCGCCAGCCGAATTCGTTCACCAGCATTCTCAGCGGCGCACCGGCGGACACGGCGCCCAACACGCCGACCGCCAGGGCGACCCCCGAGGTGAGCGCGTATTGCCGCGGCGGCATCCAGTGGGCGGCGATCTTGAGCATGGACACGAATGCGACACCCACCGACGCGCCGATCAGCAGGCGGCCCAGGTTGGCCACGTTGACGTCCTGCGCGACGGCGAACACCGCCGTGCCCAGCCCGGCCACCAGCGCGCCGGCGGTAAGCAGGCGCCGCGGGCCGAGGCGATCGGCGAGAATGCCGGTCGGGATCTGCATGGCCACGTAGCTGTAGAAATAGAACGCCGACAGATTTCCCAGTCCGGCCGCGGTGAGGGCAAATGCGTCGGTCAATTCGCTGGTGATGACGGCGGGCGATACGCGCTGGTAAAAGCCGATGAAATACAACTCGGCACCCAGGCCCCAAATAGCCCAGGCAAGCGAACCAGGCGGCGTCGCGGCTG
>JBDTSU010000240.1:0-5619 GCA_039930965.1 Betaproteobacteria bacterium | reverse complement strand
CCCGAATGGCACTTACTTAAGCACTATGGACATCAATGTGACCGCAAACTGGTTGTGAGCGCCACTCTCAAATTGTCGCCCCGGCGCAGGCCGGGGCGACAGAAAATATCAACCTCGCGACACATCGGCCGACGATAAGATGCTTAAGTAAGTGCCATTCGGGTCGGCGTGAATGGTCTTCAAGACATTCACGCCGACCCCGTGATCACAGTTGTGATGGACTCTACTTCTTCGCTTCCACCTTCTTCGCCTCCGCCTTGGGCGCGCCCTCAGGTATCACGTCCCACTTGCCACGCGCGTCAATGAAGAGAACGCACTCCGCACCGGTATCGCACTTCGTGGTGTGAGTTTTTTTGCCGCTGAAAGAAAAATAGGATCCTGCCGGTAACTTCGCATCCTGGCCGTCGATATTCAGTACCATCGTGCCGGCGACAACGGTGACGTAGTGATTGGCATTGTGGTGATGCAAGGGGGCGGCGAAACCCGGCACAAACTTCATGAAGAAATGGGCGGCACCTTTTGCGGGGTCGCCGGAAACGACCGCCATCTTGACGCCCGGAAAATTGGCGACGTCATTCCATTTGAGGTCGGCGGCGGCGGTCGCGACGCTGGTGCCGGTCCCTTTCGCCTGGGCCACCACCGGAATGACGGCCAGTGACGAAGCGAACAATGCGGCGCCTGCGGCACCCATGGCGCCGAAGCAAGTACGGGTTTTTTGTTTCATGGCGGTACTCCCTTCGTAGAGGTACTGCGGGCGGCGTGTCCAATCTCCCGTGGCCGGGCGCCGCAGCGTCGTCCGGTCAAGCCGGTAAACGTACTCGCGTCATGTGGCGGCGTCAACGTGGAGTCGCGGCATGGCCCTGCACAGGCGGCGCGGTTCATTCCGCCGTCGTCACACGCTCGATGATCCCTCGCGCCAGCCGCCGAGCGAGCGGCGCCGCCAGCAGCACGGCGGGAAACGCCACCAGCCACGAGGTGAGCCACGCCTGCAGCCACAGGCTGAGGAATCCGGCGGCCGGCCCTAGCGCGCGCAGGGTGGCGATGCCGGAGACGAGACAGGACATCAGCCCCGCGAGAATGAGGCCGAAGACAATGGGTTCGTGTTTGCGGGTAATCATGATCGGTGGAGGCCTCAGGCGGTGGCGAGTGAGCGGGGCGCGACGTTTGTTTCGGCTGACCGGGGCAACGGCATCGGGGAGGAGCCGAAGGAGAGCCGCAGCAGTGCCGCGGCGAAATTCGCGCCAAACAATCTCGCCGTCTTAACGTCACCCGGCGCGAATTCATGCGCCGGCGCATGGTGCCCCGCCTGTGCCATCAACCCGGTCCAGGAACCGAGTCGATTGGCGGCCAGTTCATAGGGGATGCCGGCATGCTGCTCGGGCATCACCGGGTTGCCGGCCCAGAGCATGCCGTGCTGCATCGAGAACACCACCATCGAGAGCAGCGTGGATTGCTTGTCGCCGGCGGGCAGGGATGAAACGGTGAACCCCGCGGCAAGCTTGCCCTTGAGTTGCTGGTTTCGCCACATCTTGCCGGTGGCATCCATGAAGGTCTTGAAGACGCCGGATACGCCGCCGAGGTAGGTCGGCGATCCCCAGATGAGGCCGTCGAAATCCAGCAGCCGCTCGGGCGACCCAATCAGCTCATCGGCCTTGAGCAGGGTGGCTTCGACGCCCGCGACACTGCGCAGGCCTTCGACGACTTGCTGGGCGATGAACGCGGTGTGTCCCTGCGCGCTGTGATAAACCACGGCGACCTTTTTCATCGCAGCGGGTTTCGGGAGAAGTTGAGTGTTTTTCATGATGAGTGCCTCACAGTATTTGTTGAACGAGCAGTGCCGACAGGAATAGCCCGCCGCCGAACACCGCGTGATTGACCACGCTCTTCGCGACGTTGCGAACCGGTGTGCGTGTGCGCGACGAAGCGATGCCCGCGCCCATCGCGGGCTGCATGATGAACAGGGGTGCTGCGACGGTGGCGATGCCGAACAACAGGGCGGAAAGGAAGGTCGGTTGGCGCGTCCATGCTGCGCCGGTGAATCCACCAAACAGCGCGACAAACAGCGCCGCGAAGGCGATGCCGACGCCATAGTGCGCCGCCCAGCCGATGCCGCGCTCGCCACGCACCGGCGCCGCAGCGGCAATCGGCCCGCGGGTCAGCCGGCCCTGCAGAAGATGCCCGAACCACCGGCCGAGCAGCGCCATGTCGAGCGTTGGCACCTTGAGCCGTTTGAGAAGCAGCAGCCAAAGGTCCATCACGACGGTGGCCAGCGTTCCTAGCAGAATGACGCGAGCCGCGAATTGCATGGTCAGTTCCATGTTGCCTCCTTCAAGTTGCAGCGGGTTGTGGCGTTGACGTTCAACGCGATGAAAGGCACGATACAAGTTCAAGTCGACTTGAGGTCAAGGGATTTTTGACATGGATATCGCGGAAGTATCGAAATTAACCGGCATGCCGGCCTCGACCTTGCGCTACTACGAGGAAAAGGGCCTGATTGCCTCCACCGGCCGTGAAGGATTGCGCCGGCGTTTTGGCCCGCGCGTGCTGGACCGGCTGGCGGTGATCGCGCTCGGCCGCGCGGCCGGCTTCTCGCTGGACGAAATCGGTTCCATGTTCACGCGCGAAGGCGGGCTCGCCATTGATCGGACGGCGCTCGTCGCCAAGGCCGACGAACTCGAGCGCACCATCAAGCGCCTGCAGGCCGTCAGCAGCGGCCTGCGCCACGCCGCCGTCTGCCAGGCCCCGAGCCACCTCGAGTGCGCGTCATTCCAGCGTTTCATGACCGCCGCGGCGCATGAGGCGCTGACGAGGAATAAAAAGAAACCAAAGCCCGTCAAGCGCGCGCTTGCGGCGCGGTCAGGCTAGCGACGCGTTTCGTACTTGCTGCGCGTTGGCTATGTACTCACGATAAGAAGGCGCCGGGTTCGCCTTTCTGATCGACCACGGCCCACGTTCAAGTTCCTGCCACAAATACATCAAACCCCAGCATCCACGCGCCTTGCGGGCCGCTTTTGCCATGGAAGCCGCGCCAGTGCTTGAGTTTTACTTGGGGCGGCTCCCACGGCATGGCATGCGGCGCCAGCCCGCGCAGGGGCGCGATGATCACATCGCGAATTTCCCGCTCCAGCAGGCAAGGCCTGTCGGCGGGACGCGCGGCATGGCTGATCGCGCGCAAAAGCAAGGTCCATGAAGTGTGCTATTAAAAGACCTGATGCCGCGCGACGGCCGCTGTTCCGCTCGCCACGCAGTCCGAAGCTGAAAGCAACCATGCCATTCAAGACATCGATTGATCCCGGTCGGGATGTCCCCTCGCCGGGGCCCGTCACGACATTCAGACTGACTCGCTTCTTCTCGATCGCGAGCCTGGTGGGTGTTCTCGTGATCGTGGCGGTGCTGGTCTTGTTCTATCGTTCCCTGGCCTTCACCACGCTGCAACAGCACGAGACCGAGGACAACGTCAACATCGCGCAGATATTCGCGAACACGCTCTGGCGAAAGCATGCCGATTATGTGAAAGGCGCGTCAACGATTGCCAAATCCGAATTGCAGGGCCGGCCTGAAGTCCGGCAGATCCGGGAGGACGTGTTGCTGCTGATGAAAGGCCTGGCGGTCGTCAAGGTCAAGATCTATAACCTGGAGGGGCTGACGGTCTTTTCCACCGATCCCGCGCAGATTGGCGAGGAAAAGCATACGAACGCCGGGTTTCTCGCGGCGAAGGCGGGCGAGTCCGTGAGTGAAATTACTTTTCGCGACCGGTTTGACGCGTTCGAACAGACCCTCAATGATCGCAGCCTTGTCTCGTCCTATACGCCCATCCGCACCGGGCCGGGCGCGCCGGTGGAGGCGGTGATGGAGGTCTACTCCGATGTCACCTCGTATGTTGAGCGCCTTAAAAGCACCGCATGGGAAATTGCCGCCGGGGTCCTGGCCAGCCTGAGCGTGCTCTACCTGTTCCTGTTGTCGATCGTGCGTCGCGCGGAACGCCTGATTGCGGCGCAGGCCGATGAAGTGCGTACGGCGAACGAGGCGTTGCTGCGCCACAGCCGGCTTCACGACAAATTGACCGGGCTGCCGAATCGCGCGGGCTTTTCCGATCTCCTCGACGGGCTCCTCAGGAACGCCAGTCGTATCCGGCAAGGCCAGAAGTGCGCGACGTTGTTCGTCAATATCGATAAATTCAAGGACATCAATGACTCACTCGGCCATCTGGCGGGTGACCGGATATTGCTGGAAGTTGCCGAACGGGTGCGGCTCAGCCTGGGCGACAGCGACGATTTGGCTCGAATCGGCGGGGACGAATTCGCGATCGTGCTGCGCGATATTTCCGGCGACCGCGGCGTCGAACGCGTGATCAATACTGTTGAGCGGGTTCGCGGCGCGATCTCGGACCGGCCCGTTGTCGTCGACGGCAACGAGCTCGTCGTCACCGCCTGTGTCGGCATTTCGATTTTCCCGGACGACGGCGACGACATGGTCGGCCTGATGAGAAGCGCCGATGTGGCGCTCACTCACGCCAAGCAAATCGGACGCAACCAGTACCAGTTCCACACGGCCGGCATGAATGCGCGGGCAGTCGAAGTATTGCAGGTCGACCAGGACTTGCGGCGCGCCCTCAAGGCGCAGCAATTCCTGCTGCATTACCAGCCACAGGTGGATATCCGCACCGGACGCATTACCGGCGCGGAAGCCCTGATACGTTGGCAGCATCCGCAACGCGGCATCGTGTCTCCCGGCCAATTCATTTCCATCGCCGAAGAGCGGGGCTTGATCGCCGATATCGGCGATTGGGTCCTTCGCGAAACGTGCCGGCAAAACAAGGAATGGCAGTCGGCAGGGCTGCCCATTGTTGCCATGGCGGTCAATCTGTCGGCGATCCAGTTCCGGCAGAACGATCTCGCCCAAAGCGTGGCGACCATCCTGAGGGAAGCCGGGCCCCCACCCCAGTATCTCGAACTCGAACTCACCGAAAGCGCCGTCATGCGCGATTCGGAAAGAACGATTGCCATGATGCGCGAGCTCAAGGCGATCGGCGTTCAATTGTCGCTGGACGATTTCGGAACGGGCTATTCCAGCCTGAGCCAGCTGAAACGCTTTCCGTTCGACAGGCTGAAGATAGACCAGTCCTTTGTTCGTGGTTTGGCGGACGATCCCGATGACCTCGCTATTGTCGCCGCGATCATCGCCATGGGAAAGGCCTTGGGCCTGACCGTCATCGCAGAGGGGGTCGAGACCAAGGCACAGTGGGATATTCTCGAATCGCTCGGCTGCGCAGAGGTGCAGGGATTCTTCGTGTGCAAACCTGTGCCCGCCGCGGAGTTTGCGCAATTCATGCAACAACGGGGCAGCGTGCCGCACACGTCCTGATGTTGCCTACGCCTCATCGAATGCTCCTGGCACGGAAACGAATCTACCGTTCAGGGCGGCCAACAGGCACAAGCGAGCACGAGCAAGGGCAAGGGCAAGGCTCCCTTCACCGGCGAGTAAAACGTGTCGAGGCCAAGTAGAGTAAACATATGAAAAAAGCCCCGCGTCGCGGGGCTTCTTGTTTTCTGCTTGAGTAGGAACTAGCCTGCATATTTCATGGGGGCGCGCTCGAGAGTGGGTCAATGGGCGAGCGAT
>JBDTSU010000239.1:0-5656 GCA_039930965.1 Betaproteobacteria bacterium | reverse complement strand
TGATTGGCCCGCGGGCGTCACCAGTCTATTGATGCGGCGGCGTTAATTTGCAACGTGGCGGATGAATCGCGATGCCTCCCTGTCCCGGGAGACGACACGCGGCACGAACTAGTGTAGTGCTTCACTCTTGATGCGACTAATAAAAACGATGGATTTTTCGTTGAATCAAGGCGCAAAGCACAGCAATAGCCTGCTATTGCGAGCATTTGCAACGCCGAGTCGACGGAAAAGACGCGTTTTTAAGTCGCATTTAGGGTGAAGCACTACACTAGGATATGGTTGGCTCGCCGGTCACACCCGCCGCCATCATTGCCTCGATCCCGCCTTCGTCATAACCCAGTTCGCGCAGGATTTCGCGGCTGTGTTCCCCTAGCCGCGGCGCGAGCCGGCGAATCGACAGCGGCGTCTCGCTCCACTCGCCGACCGGCGCCGTCGTGCGGACCGTGCCCTCGGTCGGATGCTCGTATAGCGGAAAAAAACCGGCGGCGTTCAGGTGCGGATCCTCGATCAACGAGTCCATGGTGTGCATGGGCGTATTGGGAATGTCGGCCTTGTCCAGCAGTTCGCGCCAGGCCGCGGTCGTCCGGCTGTGCATGATATCGGCCACAAAGGAATAGACCTCGCGGATGTTGGCGGCGCGCGATGTATGGTCACAGAAGCGTGGATCGGCCTTGAGATCGCCGCGGCCGATAGCCTCAAAAAAATTGGTCCAGTGCTTGTCGTTGTAGATCAGCACGCAAAGATAACCGTCGCGGGTGGCGTAGGGCCGCCGGTGTGGCGCGATCAGGCGCGCATACCCGGCATCGCCGAGCGGCGGCTCGAAGGTCCTGCCCCCCATGTGGTCGCCCAGCACGAACTGCGAGAGGCTCTCGAACATGGTGACATCCACCGCCTGGCCGTGACCGGTGCGCTGGGCGTGGAACAGCGCACCCACCGTGGCGATGACCGTTTGCAGGCCCACGCTACGATCGCCCAGCGTGACCGGGGCGTAGCGCGGCACATCGCTGCCCTGCTCCAGCGTCAGCGCCGGCACGCCGGCGGCGCCCTGGATCAGATCGTCGTAGGCGGGCCGTCCCGCATAGGTACCGCGTTCGGAAAATCCGTACGCACCGACGTAGACAATCCCGGGGTTGATCGCCCTCAACGCCTCGTAGCCCAGCCCCAGCCGCGCCATCGCCTGCGGCCGCACGTTGTAGATCAGCGCGTCGGATTGCGCCACCAGTTTCTGGATTGCCACCAAGCCCTCCGGCTGTTTGAGGTCCAGCACCAATGAGCGCTTGTTGCGGTTGAGGTGCATGTGGATGTGGCCCATGCCGGGATTCTTCATCGGCCCGACCCAGCGCATGTTATCGCCCGCGGGCGCTTCCACCTTGATGATTTCGGCGCCCATGTCGCCGAGGATCTGGGTGGCGAACGGGCCCATGACCACGGTAGTCAAGTCGAGAATCTTGATCCCGGCGAGCGGGCCGTTATTTTCGGTGGAGAGGGTTGTCATTGAGTGTTCGATTAGGTTGCCCGGAGAGCGCCGAGTCTGCGCCCAAGATGTACAGCCGATCAGAGAACAAGGTCAGCACGAGATCACGTTGAGAGGCCCAGTCCGGCACTGTTGTTGTAGTCAAACACTAGCACCGGCGCGCCTTTCCGGGCGTTTTCGGCCAGAAAGCCGCACCAGTGCTTGACTTTAAGAGTTCACCTGCGCCGCACGCTCTCCACACCCGCCACTTCCCCCACCGACCGCAACACCCGCTGCAACTGGTCTGCGCGCAGAATCTCGACGGTGAAACGCATTGACGCGATGTTGTTGCGCGACAGCGTATTCACGGCGGTGACGTTGATCCGCTCGTGCGAAAGCGCCTCCGAAATATCGCGCAGCAAGCCCTGGCGGTCAGCCGCAATCACTTCCATGTCCGCCGAGAACGGCTGGTCGCCGGTGTTGCCCCATTCGGCGGGCATGAGCCGTTCACGCTGGTCCGGTTGCAGCGAAGTGATGTTCACGCAATCGAGCCGGTGCACGGTGACACCGCGCGCCTTGGTGACGAATCCGACGATCGGATCGGGCGGCACCGGCTTGCAGCACTTGGCCACCATGGTGGCGATGTTATTGAGCCCCAGCACCAGCACGCCACTCGAGGATTTCGCCGATTGCCGCGATTCGGCAAGCACCATCGGCGCCTCCGCGTTCGCCACCTCGGCTTTTGGCGCCGTCAAGTCGCGCAGCGCCACTTCAATCTGGTGCGGCGTGATCTCATTGCGGCCGATGGCGGCCAGGCACTCCTCCAGTTCCTTGTGCCCCAGCGCCGCGGCGACTTTCTCCAGTGCGATCGAGGTCGAGCCGGCGCGGGACAGTTCCTTTTCCATCGCGTGCCGGCCGTGGGCGACATCGACTTCGAAGTACTCCTGCCGGAACCAGTTGCGGACCTTGGCCTGCGCGCGCGGACTGCACAGAAAACCCAATTGCGGGTTTAGCCAATCACGCGATGGTCCACCCTGCTTGGCGGCAAGTATCTCCACGCGCTGCGCATTCTGCAGTTTCGTATTCAGCGGCACGATCTGGCCATCGACCTTGGCGCCCCGGCAGCGGTGGCCGAGATCGGTATGGACGTGATAGGCAAAATCCACCGGCGTCGACCCGGCCGTGAGGTCGATGACCTTGCCCTGCGGCGTGAAGACGTAGATGGTGTCGTTGAATAGGCCCTGCCTGACCTGATCCGAATATCCACCCTGATCGACCAGTTCGCGATTCCACTCCAGCACCTGCCGCAACCAGGCAATTTTCGACTCGAACTTCTTGTCCGCGCTGGATTTGTATTTGGCGCCTTCCTTCGAATTTTCCTTGTATCGCCAATGCGCGGCGACGCCGTGCTCGGAAGCGAGGTGCATCTCGTGGGTGCGGATCTGCACCTCCAGTGTCTTGCCTTCGGGCCCCACCACTGCGGTGTGCAGCGACCGATAGTTGTTGGACTTCGGCTGTGCGATGTAGTCGTCAAACTCGCCGGGGATCGGCTGCCAGAAATCGTGCACCAGGCCCAGTACCGTGTAGCACTCCGCCACGGAATCGACCAATACGCGCACCGCGCGCACGTCGTAGAGCTTGTCGAACGGCACGTTCTTCGATTGCATCTTGCGGTGAATCGAATAGATATGCTTGGGCCGCCCGGCAATTTCCGACTTCACGCCGAGTTTGTCCAGTTCGGCGCGCAACGTATCAAGCACCCGCTGGATGTAAGCTTCGCGCTCGCCGCGCTTGCCATCGAGCAGGGTCGCGACCCGCTTGTATAAGTCCGGCTCCAGGTAGCGAAACGAAAAATCCTCCAGTTCCCACTTGAGCGGGAATACACCCAGGCGATTGGCGAGCGGCGCAAACAAATCGCGGGTTTGGATGGCAGCGGCGTGGCGCACGCTTTCCTCGGCCTTGGTGATGGAACGCATGGTCACCACCCGTTCCGCCAGCTTGATCAGAACCACGCGCACATCGTCGGCCATCGCCAGCAGCATCTTGCGCAGCGTCTCGAGACCCGGCGCGGACTTCGGGTCGGCGCCGGTGCGCAGCGTCTCGATGAGGCCGGCCCGCAGCACGCCGTTTATCAGCGCCGCCACCTCCGCGCCAAACGCATCGTGGATCATGGTGGTATCGATTTCGCCCTTGGGCAACGCGCAGGCGATCAAAGCCGCCGCCAGCGCTTCGTCGTCGGCGTCGATCTGCAACAGGACGTCGGCGATTTCCAGCGCGCGCGCCAAACCTTCCGAGCGCCCACCGGCGTGTACGGCGGCCGCCACGAACGCCAGCGCCCGGCACGGCAATTCGCGGCCGGTCATGCGGGCATTGATTTGTTCGGTCCGATCCTGCGGTGAAATTTCTGCCGTCAGCATGATTCGATTCTACCGGGATGCGGGCGCACGGCGAAAACACAGATGAAAACGGGTATATTTGGGCATGGCGATTGCTTTGTGATTGCTTTGTGTATCGCAAAACAATACCAAAGAAGAAACCACCCGCGCTCATGCCATTAAAGCCCTTTTACAACGAGATGTACGCCGCCGATGGCAGCGTCCGGCCGCAGTATGCGGCTTTCGCCGACTGGCTGGAAAACACGCCGCCGGAAAAGATCGCCCAAAATCGCGAGGCGGCGGACCTGCTGTTCCATCGCGTGGGGATTACCTTTGCGGTATATGGCGAGACCACCGGCACCGAGCGCCTGATCCCCTTCGACATCGTTCCTCACATCATCCCCGGCGCCAAATGGGAAGAGGTATCACGCGGCCTGAAACAGCGCGTCGCCGCGCTCAACTTCTTCCTGCACGACGTGTATCACGAGCAACATATTCTTAAGGCCGGTAAGGTGCCGACCAAAAAGGTACTCGAAAACTCCCAGTTCCGCCCCGAAATGATGCATGTCGATGTTCCGGGCGGTATTTACGCACATGTTGCGGGCATTGACCTCGTCAAGGATTCCGACGGCGAGTATTACGTGTTGGAAGACAACCTGCGCACGCCATCGGGCGTCTCCTACCTCCTGGAAAACCGCAAGATGATGATGCGCCTGTTCCCGGAGTTGTTCGGCGTACAAAATATCCGGCCCGTCGACCATTACCCGGACCTGCTGCTCGAGACGCTGCGCAATGCCGCGCCGCTCGGCGTCGACAATCCGACCATCGTACTGATGACGCCCGGGCACTTCAATTCAGCCTACTTCGAGCACGCCTTCCTTGCCCAGCAGATGGGCATCGAACTGGTGGAAGGGGTCGACCTGTTCGTGCAGGAAAACACCGTCTTCATGCGGACCACGCAGGGCCCGCAGAAAGTGGACGTGATCTATCGCCGTATCGACGACGACTTCATCGACCCGCTCGCCTTCCGCGCCGATTCCATGCTGGGGGTGCCCGGCCTGATGAACGCCTACCGCGCCGGCCGCGTCACCCTGGCCAACGCCGTCGGCACCGGCATTGCCGACGACAAGTCGCTGTATCCCTATGTGCCGGAGATGATCCGCTTTTACCTGCATGAAGAGCCGATACTGAAGAACGTGCATACGTGGCAACTATCGAAGAAAGAGGACCTCGACTACGTGATGGCGAATATCGCCGACCTGGTTATCAAGGAAGCGCAGGGTTCGGGCGGCTACGGGATGCTGGTCGGGCCGACCTCGACCAAGGACGAACGTGAACGCTACCGGCAGCGCGTGCTCGACGCGCCGGAACGCTTCATCGCGCAGCCAACTCTTTCGCTTTCGACCTGCCCGACCTTTACGGACAAGGGCCTGGCACCCCGCCATATCGACCTGCGGCCCTATGTGCTGTCGGGCAAGAATGTCAAATTCGTTCCCGGCGGCCTGACGCGGGTCGCATTGCGGGAAGGGTCGCTGGTGGTGAATTCTTCCCAGGGTGGCGGCGTCAAAGACACCTGGATTGTGGACTAGGGCCCATCATGCTAAGCAAGACTGCTTCCACCCTCTACTGGATGTCTCGTTACGTGGAGCGCGCCGAAAATACTGCGCGCATTCTCGATGTGGCCTACCGGATGTCGCTGCTCACCAAGGACCCGGACCTGCAAGACCAGGAGTGGTTCGCGCCGCTGAACATCACCGGCACGCTGTTCCCGTTCAGCGGCCGGCATTCGATCGTCTGCGCCAAGGAAGTGCTGCACTTCATGGCGCTG
>JBDTSU010000238.1:0-5690 GCA_039930965.1 Betaproteobacteria bacterium | reverse complement strand
CGGCCTCGGTCACGGCCGACCCCGCCACGCGCACCACATACGCGCCGACTTCCTCGCCGTACCAGTCATTGTCGAAGGCAATCGCCAACCCGACGCTCACGCCGGGTATCGACAGCAGCACTTCCTCGATCTCGAACGGACTGTATTTCACCCCGCCGCGATTGATGAGCTCCTTCAGGCGGCCGGTGATGAAGTAGTACGGCCGCCCCTGTTCATCGGTCTCGAAAAAGCCTTCGTCGCCGGAGCGGAACCAGGCGTGCTTGAAGGTCTCGGCGTTGGCGTCGGGGCGGTGAAAGTACCCGTCCATGATGTAGTGGCCGCGAATGACGATCTCGCCACGCTCACCGCGCGCCAGGTCGCGGCCGTCCGGATCGTGGATGGCCATCTCGCAATGCGGGAACACGGTGCCGATGCTGGGATAGCCGAAATGCGCATACAAGTGGCGGCGCGACGCCACGTCCATCCCGGGTGGCATGGCGCAGGTGAAAGCAGTCGTCTCGGAGAGGCCGTAACCATGCAGCACCGGCACGCCGAACCGGGTCTCGAACCTGTCCACCAGCGAGACGGGGAGCGTACCGGCCCCGCACAGGAAATAATGAAAGCGTGACAGGTCGTGCGCCGACAGGTCCTCGTCCGCCTCGCACAGGAACTGCAGGATGGTCGGCACCACCGAGACGATGGCAACGCCCTCCTCGCTCAATCGCTTCCAGAACGTGGAGACCTTGAATCCGCGGTTCAGCACCAGCGACGTCCCCGCCATCAGCGCGGTGATAAGCGTGACCACAATACCGTTGACATGATGGATCGGCAGCACGCACATCAACCGGGTGTGCGCATCGAGGCCGTGCCAGGCGATGATGCCGGTGGCATTGATCATCAGGTTGTACTGCGTGAGCAATACCCCCTTGGGGTGGCCGGTGGTACCGCTGGTGTAGACGAGCAGCGCCGGCTGGCGGCGGTAGTCCGCCTCGGCTGGCGTGGCGAGGGCAGCCAGGGAGACGGACGTATCGCCTGACGGCATATCGTCAAAACTCAGCACTTGCTTCACCTGCGATGCGTCGGCCGCGAGGCGTTGCGCGCGATTCCTCAGCGCGGGATGGGCGATCAACAGTTTGGCTTCGGCATCGCGCAGGATAAAGGCGATGCGCGCGTCGTCTTCGGACACATTCTGTGGCGCGACGATGAGGCCCAGCTTCCATGCCGCGAACAGCAGCACCGCCGGCACAGGATGGTTATTTGACAGGGTGGCGAAGCAGTCGCCTGCCTGCAAACCGAGGCCGGTGAGAAAGACAGCGGCCGCGTCGACGTGTTGCGCGAATTGGCGGTACGACCAAACCGCCGACTCGCCGGCATCGTCATCGAAATATTTCAGGAATACGGCGTCGGGTTGTGCTGCGGCGCGATCGCGGAGCACGGCGCCCAGTGAATGGTACGAAACCCGCAGTACATCGGGCCCGGTGTCCGCGTAGCCGTGCGCGGCGCGGATCAGCTCGCGCGTGGACCTGGCGTCATTTGGCATGGCGGCGGCATCGGTTCTCAATGCGCTGTTACCCCGCGCAGGCGCGGACGGCACCCTCCCGCAGGCGTGGACCGCGCATTCACGCCAGCATCGTCTCTTTGCCCGATTCGATCAGCCCGGCCTTCTGCTCGGCCGCGCGCAGAGTGTTGCCGAGCAACATGGTGATGGTCATCGGCCCGACCCCGCCGGGCACCGGCGTAATCGCGGCGGCGACGTGTTTTGCCGATTCGAAGTCGACGTCGCCGACCAGTTTGCCGTCGGGCAGGCGGTTGATGCCGACATCGATCACCACCGCGCCCGGTTTCAGCATGCCGCCGGTGATCATGCACGGCTTGCCGACCGCGGCGACGAGGATATCGGCGTCGCGCGTGAATTTGGTGATGTCGGGTGTCCGTGAATGGCACACTGTCACGGTGCCGCCGGCCTTCAGCATCAGCATCGCCTGCGGCTTGCCGACGATATTGGAGCGGCCGACGATGACCACGTGCTTGCCCTCGACGCGTATGTTCTCGTAATCGAGCATTTTCATGACGCCGTACGGCGTGCACGGCGGATAGCGGCTCTCGTCGATAACTAGCGCGCCCATGTTGGCATAGTGGAAGCCATCGACATCCTTGTCGGGATGAATCGCTTCGATGATCGCGCGGTCGTCGATGGCTTTCGGCAACGGCAGTTGCACCAGCATGCCGTGAATCGCCGGATTCTGGTTCAGCGTCTGGATGAACGCGACCAGTTCGGCCTGGGTGACGGTAGCAGGCAACGCGTGAACCTCTGAATGCATGCCAATCGCTTCGCAGGCGCGCGCCTTGTTGCGCACATAGACCTGCGAGGCTGGATCGTTGCCGACAATAACCACGGCGAGGCCGGGCCGCGTACCACGCTCAATCAGGCGATCGACCCGCACCTTGTATTCGGCACGGAAAAATTCGGAAATAACTTTGCCATCGATCAGTTTTGCGGTCATGGGGGTATCTATCGGGAAATTCGCAGCAATCGGGTTTCGGTAACAAGAAAGTGAAACGGCTGGTCCGCCGGCCCGGCGGGCACGGCGTCAACCACCTGGCAATCGAAGGCGGCCGCCACCCGCACCGGCCTGCGCGTCGCCTTCACCGGCGCCGGTGCCAGTAGCCGGTCGTAATAGCCGGCGCCGTAGCCCAGCCGGTTGCCGGTGAAATCGAACGCCAGTCCTGGCATCAGCACCATATCGAGGTCGGTGATCGCCATCCGCGGCGCGTCGGCGCGCGGTTCGCGAATGCCCCAGATGCCGTCCACCAGGTCGGCGTGGCCTTCGACACGATGCAGCGTCAGCAATTTCAAGGCCTTGTCGATACGCGGCAGCACCGCTATTTTAGCGTCGGCCCGCAGGCGGTCGAAAAACCCATGCGTGTCCACCTCGGCGCCGATGCTCATGTAAGTCAGGACACTTTTGGCGTCGCGGTAAACGTCCAGGCCGTACAGGCGTTGCATGATGGCATCGCCGGCCCGTTGCCGCGCAGCCGGCGGCATGGCGTCGCGGACAGCCAGCACCGTGGCGCGCAGGGCTTTCTTGGCTTCAGACAGGGAGTTGATCGCAGGCATGAAGTCGAGATTGTATTCCGCGCACCCAGCCGTTAACATCAATCGACAGAAACTAAATCAGGAGCTCACATGAAAAAATTCGTTCTGGCCGCTGCCCTTGCCACCGCCACCGTCACCGCCGCCTGCCTGGCCCACGCAGAAGGAGGGCTCGATCTGAAGGGCAGAATGAAAGAAGGCAATTACGAGACCACTTTCAAGATGGAGATTCCCGGGCTGCCCGCCGGCGTCGGGGGCTTGAACAACACCATCAAGAACTGCGTGACCCGGGAAGACATCGAAAAAGGCAAGGGCGACATGTTTCGCGACCCGAAAAGCGGCCGCAACGACTCATCCTGCGAGATGAAGAACATGAAAAGCAGCGGCAATACGGTGAGCTACGACGTGACCTGCCCCAAGGAAGGCATGAACTCGACCACCACGCTCGCCTTTGCCGACAATAGCGTGAAGGGCCTCACCAAGATGACCATGACCGGCGAAAACGCCAAGAACATGCCCCCCGGCATGGCCAACATGCAGATGCAGTTCGAAAGCAAATACCTGGGCGGCACCTGCACGAAATAGACGGGATTCCCGTTGCGGCAGGCGGCGCGGGGAATATCCCGCGCCCCGCTTTCACGTTGGGCTTCTGCGTTGCGTTCGCGGCCTCCAGACTATCCGCCGGCCGATGCGCGCGCGAGTTCCCGCCACATCTCGATATTGAAGAATCGTGTCGCCAAACCCGATGGTGACGGCAGCACGAACAATCTCGTGCCCCCCATCATTTCCGCCTGCAGGCCGTAATCCACCCTGCGTCCCAGCGCCGATTGCGCGGCGTGCTTGCTGGTGAACGCCACCATCGCAGGGCGATACTTCTCCAATTTCCGCCTGAAAACGACAAGGTCGAAGGCATCGTCGGGCAGGTCCGCATCGACCCCGCTGTGCAGCTTGCACAAATCGGTCAGGCCGATGCCCAGCGCCAGCAATTGCGGATACTCATGCGGGGTGAAGCGGCGCGGTGTGATGCCGACTTGATGCAGCGTCGGCCAGAATTTGTTGCCGGGCTTGGCGTAATAAGCCTTGGCCGCCGCGGACGCTTTGGACGGTGCCGTCCCGCAGAACACCAGTCGCAGATCCGGGGCCAGCAGATCGGGCACCAGGTAATCCGCTTGTTTCCCGCGCGGCATCGCCTTATGCGGCCACTAACGCGGCCATTTAAGCGGCCAATTCAAGCGCGTCGGCATTCGCTGGCCATATCTCCACCCACCCGCGCAATCCGTTCAGCCACCAGATGCCGTCGGCCCGGGCAATATCCGCGCGCCACAGGACGCGCTCCTGCAAAATGCCCCACGCCAGCAGTTCACCGCGCAGCGTGCCGTCGAGCAGGCCGCATGACAGCGGCGGCGTCCACAGCACGCCGTCGAGCTTCAGGACGAGGTTGGCGCGCGTGAATTCGGTGAGTTCGCCGCGCTCGTTCCAGAGCAGGGTATCAAACGCCGCCTGCCCCGGCGGCGCGTGCTGTTCGTAGATTTCGCGCCGCGTCGTCTTGTGCCGCAGGAATTCATCCGCGCCCGTAACCGGCGCATCGGCCAGCCGAAATCGCGGCTGTGCGGGCGTCGCCTCGAGGGCCGCCGCGTCGGCGGGTATGCCGCCGCCCCGGCTGAGCCGCACTCGCACCCGCCAGGCATCGCGCGGATATTGGCGCGCCAGCCGGTCAAGCTCGCGATTCACCTGCGCGCGGTCGAAGGCAAAGCGGAAATGCCGCGCCGAATTTTCCATGCGATCGAGATGCCGCTCGCGCAACGCCAGTGCGCCGTCCTCGAGGCGAATGGTTTCCAGCAATTCGAACGGCGCCGAGGCGCGTTTCACGAAGCGGCTCTTGTATATCACCTCGGCCCATTCGCCATCCACGCTGGAATCCCAAGTGATGCCGCCACCGACGCCGCACATCGCGCGTCCGTGTGAGATCCACACGCTGCGTATGCCGACATTGAAGCACGCGCGGACGTGGCCCTCGACGGCCGGTGCGACATAACCGATCGCGCCGCAATACGCGCCGCGCGGAGATGTTTCCAGGTCGCGAATCGCGCGCATCGCCTCCACCTTGGGCGCGCCGGTCACCGACCCGCAGGGAAACAGCGCGCGAAACACATCGGTGATGCCGAGCCCGTCCCGCAGCGAGGCGTTGATGGTCGACGTCATCTGCCAGACGCTGGGCAGCGGCTGCAGTGCAAACAGCGCTGTCACCTCCACCGAATTCGGCTGCGCGATGCGCGACAGGTCGTTGCGCAACAGGTCGACGATCATCAGGTTCTCGGCGCGTTCCTTGTCCGAGTGGGTGAGTTCCCAGGCGATGCGCTCATCGGCCTCCGGCGTATCCCCGCGCGGCGCGGTGCCCTTCATCGGCTGGGTGGTGACCTTGCCGTCGTGAAGCGTGAAAAACAGTTCGGGCGACACCGACAGCAACTGCGCCTCGCCGGTATCGATGAAGGCGTGGTAGCCGTTGGGCTGCCAGGATTGCAGCGCGCGATAAAAGGCCAGCGCATCGCCGGAGAATTCCGCGGCGAGGCGGGTCGTGAGATTGACCTGGTAGAAGCGCCCTTCGCGGATATCGCGG
>JBDTSU010000237.1:0-5698 GCA_039930965.1 Betaproteobacteria bacterium | reverse complement strand
AACCCCAAACCCTCGCCTTCCAGACCGAGGTCAAGCAACTGCTGCAGTTGATGATCCACTCGCTGTATTCGAATCGCGAGATTTTCCTGCGCGAACTGATCTCGAATGCGTCCGATGCGATCGACAAGCTGCGCTTTGAAGCGCTGGGCAACACGGCGCTGAACGAAAACGACACCGACTTCAAGATCCGCCTCACGGTCGACAAGGACAAGGGCACCATCACCATTGCCGACAACGGCGTCGGCATGAGCTTTGACGACGTTATCACCAACATCGGCACCATCGCCAAATCGGGCACCAAGGAATTCTTCGCCAAGCTGACCGGCGACCAGCAGAAGGATGCGAACCTGATCGGCCAGTTCGGTGTCGGTTTCTACTCGGCTTTCATTGTCTCCGACAAGGTCGAGCTGCGCACCCGCGCCGCCGGCCACGTAGCGGCAGAGGGCGTGCTGTGGACCAGCGCGGGAGACGGCGAATTCACCGTGACGAAAACCGACAAGGCCACCCGCGGCACCGAAGTGACGCTGCACCTGAAAGAAGACGCCAAGGAGTTCCTTGACGACTATCGCCTGAAGTCGATCATCCGCAAGTACTCGGATCACATCCAGATGCCGATCGTGATGAAAAGGACCGAATGGGACAAGGATAAACAGGCGCAGGTTGAGAAGGAAGAGGACGAAACCGTCAACAAGGCGAGCGCGCTGTGGGCGCGGTCGAAAGGCGACATCAAGGAAGAGGAATACGAGGAATTCTACAAGCACGTCTCGCACGACTGGGAGAAGCCGCTGGCCTGGTCGCATGCCCGCGTCGAAGGCCGCCACGAATATACGGAACTGCTGTACCTGCCCGGCAAGGCGCCGTTCGACCTGTTCGAACGCGACACCAAGCATGGCGTGAAGCTGTATGTGCGGCGCGTATTCATCATGGACGATGCCGAGCACCTGTTGCCGCGCTACCTGCGCTTTGTGAAGGGCGTGATCGACTCCAACGACCTGCCGCTCAATGTCTCGCGCGAAATTCTCCAGGAATCGAAAGATGTGGAGGCCATCAAGTCCGGCTGCGTGAAAAAGGTGCTGGGCCTGCTCGAGGACCTGGCGGAAAATCAGCAAGACAAATACACGACCTTCTGGGGCGCCTTCGGCCGCGTGTTCAAGGAAGGCCTCGGTGAAGACTTCGCCAATCGCGAGCGCCTGCTCAAGCTGATTCGCGTCGCTTCCACGCACAACAGCGACGACGCGCAGTCGGTTTCGCTGACCGACTATGTCTCGCGCATGAAGCACGGCCAGGACAAGATCTACTTTGTCACCGCCGACAATTTCGCCGCCGCGCGCAACAGCCCGCACCTCGAGGTTTTCAAGAAGAAAGGCATCGAAGTGCTGGTGCTGGCCGAGCCGGTCGATGAGTGGTGGCTGGGCCAGGTGGACGAATTCGACGGCAAGAAACTGCAATCGGTCGCCAAGGGCGATCTCGACTTGGGCGTGTTTGCCGACGAGGAAGAAAAGAAGCAACAGGAAAAGGTCGCCGACGAACTGAAGCCGCTGGTCGAGCGCATCAAGGCCGCGCTGGGCGACAAGGTGAAGGAAGTGCGCGTGACCCATCGCCTGGTCGATTCACCGGCTTGCCTGGTGGTGGACGAGAACGAGCTGTCGGGCAATCTCGAGCGCATGCTGAAGGCGGCCGGACAAAATGTGCCTTCGTCCAAGCCGATCCTGGAGATCAATCCCGCCCACGCGGTGATCGAAAAACTAAAGGCATCGGCTGATGAAGACTTCGCCGATTGGGCCAGCCTGCTGTTCGACCAGTCTGTTTTGGCCGAGGGCGGGCAACTCGAAAATCCGGCGGATTTTGTGAAACGCATGAACACGTTGATGCTGAAACGGTAAAAATGCGCTCCCCCCTTTCAAAAAAGGGGGCCGCTGTCTCCCCACAATCGACGCAACCTAAATCCCCCTCCATCCCCCTTTGAAAAGGGGGAAGTGCTACACGGTGAGCACGCTTTGCGATGGACATTCGCGTATTGTGGAAAGACCAACGGTCAATCACGCTGCGCAAGATATCAGCAGGGCAAAACGCAGGTTTTGCCCTTTTTTTTCGTCCACAATTTGTCGCGATCGGCAACGAATTGCCACAGCGGAAATCCTGTCGCCGTCGCCTCTTGCAAACTGCTTTCGGCCGGCGTAGCGTGTCTTTGCCGGCGTGCAGTCTGCGCGGCGGTTTCTTGGGTATATCGCCTCGGTTGACTGTTTGAGGAGCGTGCCATGAAGAGAGCCCTGGTAGTGGTCGCCGCGTTGCTGGCGGTGTTGTCGGGCGGATGCGCAAACCTGCCGAGTTTTGGCATTGCCGCGGACCGGATGGAAGTGGTCGATTACCGCAAGATGGCGGTGATCGAGGACTATGCCAAACGCACCGGCATGACGGTGATCTGGTTGCGACAACCGACCAAGCTGGTCGACAAGGTCCCCGCCGGCAGCTGACCCGCCGTCGTGCGATCACCCGGTTCGCACATCGTTGCGAACATCGCTGCGAACATCGCCGCTAACATCGCCGCGAACATCGGGCGTGTCAGAATGCGCGGATGAATTCTCCTGTTCCTCCCGGCTTGCAGGCCGCGTTCAACGCCGAGCGCGAGCAGGCGCGCGCGAAAAAACCGGCCGATGCCGCGACGGCGCGCGTGCAGACCGTGCGCATGTACGGCCGGCTCGCCGCGCTGCAGGCCGACGTCATCGCCCGCGACAAGGTCGGGCTCGCCTGCGAACGCGGCTGCAGCTACTGCTGCCACCTGCGCGTCGAAATCCGCCCGCACGAAGCCTTTGTGCTCGCCCAGCATATCCAGTCGACCTTCACGCCCGGTCAGCGCGCCAGCGTCATGGCGCGTATCGAAGCCAACCTCGCCCGCATCGCGCCGCTTTCTGCGGAACAGCATATTCGCGCCGGCATCCCCTGCGCATTGCTGCTCGATGGCGTGTGCTCGGTCTATGAGG
Organism: Betaproteobacteria bacterium; assembly: GCA_039930965.1. Classification (GTDB taxonomy): domain Bacteria; phylum Pseudomonadota; class Gammaproteobacteria; order Burkholderiales; family Usitatibacteraceae; genus UKL13-2. Next base: position 2,717 of record JBDTSU010000237.1, on the reverse strand, counting down.
GCCGCCCCGCGACCTGCCGGAAATACTATTCCGTGTCGGTGGAGACCTGCCGCAACGCCTTCAACGATACCGCCGGGCCGCTGACCGGCCAGATCGAGGATGAGCAGGTGCGCCTGGCCGGCAATGCGGTGGCCCTCGGGTATGCGAAAGGCCTGGAAGATGCCGGGCGGGACGCCGCGTTGTACGAACTGCATTTTGCGCTGCAGCGCGCGCTGACCCATCCCAAGGCGGAGAAGCGCTACCGCGATGGCAAGCGGCCGTTTGTGTAAGGCGAGCCCGGAAGCAGAAAAAATTGCTGTCGCCCCGGCGTAAGCCGGGCGACAGATTTTGCAGGTGTCGATTGTGCCGGCGCGCTTATCAAGTTGCAGAGGCTTGAGCGAGTGCCCAGCTCACATGTTCCCGCACCAGCGCCGACGCGTGCGCGGATCGCGACTGTAGCGCCGCCAGCAGGCAAACACGCGAATCACTTTCGCGGCCCGCTTTGTTCAGCGCATTGCCCAGCGCCACGGCGATATTGCGCAGCCAGCGTTCATGACCGATGCGGCGGATCGGCGAGCCGGCCAGGCGCGCGTTGAACTCCGCCTCGCTCCACGCAAACAGGGCCACCAGCGTCGCATCGTCGAGTTCATGGCGTATGGCAAAGTCGCCCTCGTTCGTCAGTTGCGCATACTTGTTCCACGGACACACCAGCTGGCAGTCATCGCAGCCGTAAATGCGGTTGCCGAGCAGCGGCCGCAAGGCCTCGGGGATCGCGCCGTGATGTTCGATGGTGAGATAGGAGATACAGCGGCGCGCATCGAGTTGATAGGGCGCGGTGATCGCCCGTGTCGGGCAGATGTCGATGCACTTCCGGCAGGTGCCGCAATGATCGCTCTGCAAGCCATCCACCGGCAGCGGCAGGTTGGTGTACAGCTCGCCGAGGAAGAACATCGAGCCCGCCTCGCGCGTCAGCAGCAGCGTATGCTTGCCGCGCCAGCCGAGGCCGGCCTTGCGGGCGAGGGCCACCTCCATCACCGGCGCGGAATCGGTGAAGACGCGATAACGGAAATCGCTCGCGCCGGGGGCGAGCGCGGCCTCGATGCGGCTGGCCAGCGCCTGCAGTTTTGCGCGCAACACCTTGTGATAGTCGCGGCCCAGCGCATAACGCGAGATGAACGCCGCCTCGTCGTCCGCCAATACCTGCCAGCTGTCCTTCGCGCCGGGGGCCAGATAATTGAGACGCGCCGAGATCACGCGCAAGGTGCCGGGCACCAGGTCGGCGGGGCGCGTGCGCGCCGTGCCATGGCGAGCCATATAATCCATGTCGCCGTGGTCGCCGCGTTGCAGCCATTGCTGCAGGTAGTTTTCTTCGAGCGTGAGTTCGGTATCGCTGATGCCGGTTTCCTGAAAGCCCAGCTCCTGGCCCCACAACTTGATGTCGCGGGCGAGCGCCGAATAATCTGTTTCCGGATTCATCGTCAAAGTGTAGCAGCCGCCTTACATCCTTCCATGAGCCTGTCTTCCACCCTGAGCCTTGACCTGCCTGACGAGGCCGCCACCCTGGCCCTGGGAGCGGCGATCGCCCGCGACCTGGTACCAGGAGTATGTATTCACTTGTCCGGCGATCTCGGTTCTGGCAAGACCACCCTGGCGCGCGGTCTCCTGCGCGGGCTCGGTTTCGAGGGGCGCGTAAAAAGCCCGACCTATACATTGGTTGAACTTTATGTGATTTCTAAGTTAAACTTGTATCACTTTGATTTTTATCGGTTCAACGAGCCTGAGGAATGGAACGACGCCGGGTTTCGCGATCTCTTCAACGAGACGAACATCTGTCTTGTCGAGTGGCCGGAGAAGGCCGGGGACCTGCTGCCCCTGCCGGACCTGAAGATCCTGCTGGAACCGTCAGCCGCGATGGGACGACAGGCGACAATTCAGGCGCACTCGCCGCGCGGCCAGACGTTACTGAAAGCGCTGCCCTCAATCGTATAGCCGGCGTGACGGTCGAACGCCTGCCGGTACCGGATCCAATCCGCCGCGGCCTGCTGGTGCTGCCGCTGTTGCTGTCGCCGCTCATGTCGCGCGATGCCTCCGCCGCGCCAACGCGGGTGTCATCGGCGCGCGTCTGGCCGGCCAACGAATACACCCGCGTCACGTTTGAATCGCCGGTGGCGCTCAAGTACCAGCATTTCTTCGTCAAGAGTCCCGAGCGGCTGGTCATCGATATCGAGAACATCGACATCGGCCCCGCATTGAAGGAACTCGCCGCCAAGATCGGCACGGGCGACCCGTATATCCAGTCGGTGCGCGTCGCCGTCAATCGCGCCAATGTGATCCGCGTGGTGCTGGACCTGAAGACCGAAGTGAAGCCGCAGGTGTTCGCGGTGCCGCCCGCCGGCGAGTTCGGCCATCGCCTGATGCTCGACATCTACCCCGCGCGGCCGGCCGACCCGATGCTGGCACTGCTCAACGAAGACGTTGCCGCCTTCGGCAAGGGCACGTTCACGCCGCCCGCCGAGGCATTACCCGCCAATGGCGCCGATCCCGTTGCCTCTAGACCGCAACAAGACGGTCGTGTTATCTCGCCGGACAACAAGACCAAGCCGGCAGACTCGTCACCCGCGACGGAACCGAGAACTACCGTCGCGGGCGAATCGAGGGCGAACGCACCCGCTGTCGAAAAGATTCCCGCCGCCAACAACAACCAGTCCGCCGCCGTCGTCACCAGCCGCAAGTCCCCG
>JBDTSU010000236.1:0-5721 GCA_039930965.1 Betaproteobacteria bacterium | reverse complement strand
CAACATCGATCATGCCGGGCCCCAGGACATTTCCCGCCTGCAACACATGACATGATGCACACGCAAAATTCTGTTGACCAATTCGCCTCGTGAACAGCGCCTTGCCCGACTCCAGTTTGTCGCGTGCCGCCGGAACGCCGACTCGCAGCGCAAGCCGCTGCCCCTCGGAAAGGCTTCTTGCATACGCGGAAAGCGGCCCCGTGACCGAAACATTCTGCATCTCGATTTCCGGCTCACGATGCAATTGCAGGCATCGGTTAATCGCCATTTCGAGCGTAATGATGAGTTTTGCCTTGGCATCATATTGTGGATATGTGACGGCAACGCGCTTGCCGGCATTCGGAAAGCAGTTTGCGAAAGACTTGCCATTCTTGAATCTACGGTCCCAGAGTTTCTTGCCGATTGCCAGGATGTCCGCGCTATTGGTTGCATTCTCCGCATTGAACGGTATCGGTTGTGCGGCGCCACTTGATGTTGGCGCCAGGCCATCGGCGCCCAACGACCAATCTTTGGGTCGTGTGCCCGGCAATCGGCCTTCGAGGTAATGAATCAAGGCCTGGCGGTCTTGTTCCGGACCCATTGTGGCTTGCGCGAAAGCCAGGTGCGGCATTGCAGCGAGTGCGTAGAGCAGCAAAACACCTGTGGCCAACTGCCCGCAGGCGGATCGAAGCCGCTTTGCAATTTCCCGCCCGGGTTCGCGTGCGCGCTGACTGAAAGCCTCAGAACATGATCCGGATGTCGTCATCCGTGGCTCACTAAAGCGACTCAAGGTAACGGACCACTGCATCGATTTCGGCCTCGGCGAGAATTCTGTGCTTGCCATACGGCGGCATGATGGTGTTTGGCAATCTCTCGCTCAGGTCCCAGATGGCGGCTCGTAGTTGCCCACGGTCCGGATAACGCTTCCTGATTTCCGATAGGTCGGGACCCAATGCGCCCTTGACCGGCACGGAGGGAATCCCCGGCACATAGTGGCAGGCGACACAGTTACCCTTGCGCGCGTCGAGAATCAATGAGCGGCCGTCCTGTTCCGCAGAATGTACGGCGGCGCCGGCAAATCCTCCTGCTACCAGCAGCGCTGAAGTGCTCTTTAGAACGACCCGGCGAAATGCGCCAGCCCCCCGCATCAGCGTGCGCTGAACGCGACACCGGCCGCACGAGAGAATTTTCCGTGCAATTCCTTGTCCTTATCACGTTCCTTGTCGCGCTTTTCACCCGGGAGGAGCGGGCGGTTCCTCAACGCAACCTTGAACTCGCGCAAGCGCGCCTCAGTGCCGGAGACCTCATAAAAATCGCCATCCTTGGCCTTCACAGCAATCTCCAGTTGTTCGACAGCACCGGCGAGGTTCCCCTTGAGGAAATAGGCCTCGCCGATCGCCCGATGTTGCGCGAGTTTCTTGTCCTTGCGTTCGTAGCCCTTGGCGGCGAGCTCATATAGCCTGGAATCATCCAGGATTGTCTTCAGCTGATTGCTCAGTTGAGCAAGTGCCAAATCAGTCTGTCCGGCTTCATAAAGCGTGTCGACATACCCGTACAACAACGCGCGATGATCGGGAAACGCCTGCATGCCGGCCTTGTAGAGTCGCAATGCCTCCGGCCAATTGCGTTTTCCGGCCTGAATTTCTGCTGCCAGGTTTTCCAGCCAGGGGTGAGGCGTCGCCCCGCTGCGCAAGGTGTTCAACTCTTTGTCGGCGCCGGCAAAGTCGCGGGCGCGCGTCAAGGCCAGCGCCAGGCCGTAGGTATCCGCCCGATTGCGTAATACAGTCTTTTCCGCGACAGCCGTACGAAAATAGGCCACCGCGTCGTTGGCTCCCATGCCAATGACCCGCAGCTTTGCCTTGGCGAGACGGTACTCAAAACTGTCGCCGCCGACAAACCTGAATTCCGTCTTGACGCTGTCGACGCGGTTCTGCATGTCGGCGATGCGCTCGGTTGTCAGCGGATGGGTTTGCAGGTAACCAGGCGTTTTGCCTTCATTGTGGCGATTCGCGCGCAGCATGCGTTCGAAGAAACCGACCATGCCAGCGGGATCAAATCCCGCACGCGCCATGATCTGTATCCCGAGCCGATCCGCTTCACGTTCGAAATCGCGACTGTAGTTGAGTTGGTTCTGGTACTGAAGTGCGGCAGTTGTGGCAAGCACCGCCTCGGTGGCCTGCCCGGACGAGGATGAATTTGACCGTGCCGTCATGATGGCGGCCGCCAACCCCAGCAACTGCAGCAGCGCACCGCTCTTTTGCGCGTCGGCACCCCGCGATTGATGCCGCTGCAGGATGTGGGCGATTTCGTGCCCGACGACACCCGCGAGTTCCGATTCGGTGGTGGAGGTCAGTACCAGGCCTGAATGAAGGCCGACGAAACCACCAAGCAGCGCAAAAGCGTTGATGGTTTCGTCATTGAGCAAAAAGAACTCGAAATCGCGCCGGTTGTCATTGGTGGTGCCTCGACTCGCCGCAATCATGCGATTGCCCAGGGCGCCGATATACGCCCGCAATTCCGCATCTTCCACAAATGCCCGATCGCCGCGAATCTCCAGCATAATTCGCTTGCCGATGGCGCGTTCCTGCGGCTCTGACAAGCTGGCGTCGGACGAATCACCCAAATCAGGCAGTCCTTCGGCGTGGAGTGCGACCGGCGCGGCTATCTGGAGCGCAATCAGGAGACTGGCGAGTATTCGCCTGATCCGCGGACCCGAGGGTGACTTTGCGTTCACGTACGCTGGCGAATGTTCAAGCGTGGAAATTGTCATCAGTGACGAGTCTTGCGTTGAAAGGTGGTTTGAATGTTTATCGGGGCATCGGTTCCCGGGCATTGAATCAATATGTGGCCCACTCAAGTGGATTGTACCAACGTAAGCAAGGTGACCCGAAAATGACCAATCTCAACCACTTTGATGAACGCGGCCAGGCGCATATGGTGGATGTCAGCGAGAAGGTGGAAAGCCATCGTCTCGCCGTTGCTTCAGGGAGAATCAACATGACCCCCGCGACTTACGAACTCATTCGTTCGGGCGGGGCCAAGAAAGGTGACGTACTGGGCATTGCCCGAATCGCGGCGATCCAGGGCGCCAAGCGCACGCCGGACCTGATACCACTGTCCCATCCGATCGTCATTACCAGAGTTTCCGTCGAGTTCATCCCGGACGCGGCTGCGTCCAGCATCGAATGCCGGGCAACGGTCGAGACGATTGGCCGTACCGGGGTAGAAATGGAGGCATTGATGGCCGTGAATGCCGGTTTGCTCACCGTCTACGACATGGTCAAGGCAGTGGACCGTGGCATGGTGATTTCCCGCATTCGCCTGCTCGAGAAGCGCGGTGGCAAATCAGGAGATTTCATCGCGCCCGCCGATTAGAAGCCGCTGAGAGTTTTCGCGATTCCGGCTGCGCCGCATGCAAAGATGATTGGAATGACGCCGGACCGGTTGGTTAACAGCGCGGTTGCGGCGAGCGCCGTCAGTAGCATCGAAAACCACTCAAATCCACCCGCGAAGGGCGTCCCCGAACTGGCGTGTGGCCACCAGACCTTCCACGCGAAGAACACGCCCAGGTTGACAATAACCCCGACCACCGCGGCCGTAATCGCGGTCAGCGGGGCCGTAAACCTCATCTGTCCGTGCGTCGATTCCACCAGCGGGCCACCGATCAGGATGAATAGAAACGACGGCAGGAAGGTAAAGAAAGTAACGACCATCGCGGCCAGCACGGCGCCGACATGCAACGCTTCGGGCCCCAGTACCGCCTTGGTCCATCCGCCAAGGTACCCAACGAATGCGACGACCATGATCAGGGGACCGGGTGTTGTTTCTCCGAGCGCGAGGCCGTCGATCATTTGCTTCGGGGACAGCCATTGGAAAGTCTCCACGGCCCCTTGATAGACGTATGGCAGCACGGCGTACGCACCGCCAAAGGTAAGCAGGGCTGCCTTGGTGAAGAACCAGCCCATTTGCGCCAGGGTGCCCTCGAAACCGCCATATGCAATCAGGATAAACATCGCTCCGATCCAAATCGCCAGGCCGGCCGTTACACTGACAATCAATCGCGACCACCTGAATTTCGCATGAGGCGGTGTCGGCGTGTGATCGTCGATAGCGGCTTCAGTTTCCATGATGTTCGCCGCCGCGTGTCCGCCCATGGAAAACTGCTCCGGCAGGAATTTTCCACCGATCGCGCCGGCCACGGCAGCGGCAAGGACAATGGCAGGAAAGGGTACGCCGAACAGGAAGATGGCCGCAAAGGCCAGTGCGGCAATGGCGATCAGGGCGGTACTCTTGAGTGTTCGTCCGCCAATGCGCCAGGCCGCGAACAGGACAATCGCCGTCACCGCCGGCTTGATGCCGTACAGGAGGCCCTCGACAACGGGCACGTTGCCAAACGAGACATAGATCCAGGATAGCGCGATCAGGATCGACAGCGATGGCAGGACAAACAACCCACCCGCGACGATTCCGCCCCATGTGCCATGCATCAGCCAGCCGATATAGGTCGCGAGTTGTTGCGCCTCGGGGCCGGGCAGTACCATGCAATAGTTGAGCGCGTGCAGGAAGCGCCTTTCGGATATCCATCGTTTTCGTTCAACGAGCTCGCGATGCATGATGGCGATCTGCCCGGCGGGACCGCCAAAGCTGATGAAACCCAATTTCAGCCAGAACCGCAGTGCCTCGGAGAACGAAATTGCCGAGCGCGAATTCATGGCTACCGGGACTTGTCCGCGATGCGACCTTCGACGCCAGCCGAGCGGATCCAGGCGTAGAGGGCGTCATAGACATCCATGCCCTCTGCGAGCATCTGCTGATCATCCGGGTGAAGAGCGGAGAGGCCCAGGGAAATTGCCAGCAGGCCGGCCGATTGCGGGGTGAGGCCCGGCAATCCGGTATCCGCTCCCCGCACGATCACTGCCAAAGCGGCAAGCGCAGGATCATTGATCTGAAAGTCTTCAATCAGGGAATCAAAGCTGCATCGATCGCCGCGATGTGAAAACGACACGCCCGGCACGTCGTAGGGAATCGCCGAATGCTGAATTGCACCGGCTTGCACTTCCTCGGCGGGCACGTACATGAATTCGGCCATGGGATCGATGAACCGGCGAACCAGCCAGGGGCAGGCGATACGGTCGATCTTGGGGCGCGCGCGCGTGATCCATTTCGACGGCTTGCTGACCCCGGATGGAATGTTCGGCAGCACGTTCTTTTGAATGGTTGGGCCGCCGGCGGCCTTCCATGCGTCGATTCCTCCTTCCAGGAAATGCACGTTCAATCCGGCTTCACTCATGGCCGATGCCGCGTTCCTGCTGATTTCGTGGCCGTGTACGCAATAGACCACAACTTCGCGGTGGCGAGGCATGAATTTCAGCCAATCGTCCATGGCGAACGGATCGCGCCAAATGGCCGATGCAATGCACACGGAATCGGCGTCAAATGCGGCGGTGCGGCGCACGTCCACCAGTAACGGTGAGCACTTGGCGCCGAGGAGGGGAATCAATCGGGTAACGGAAATAGCAGTCGCAATGGTGTCCATGTTGTCGTCCTTGAAAAATTATCAGACGCAGTGCTTGGACGGGACACCGTCTTGCGATGATGGCTGCAACGGGAGCCTGCAATCCCGTGACGGCAGTTTAGTGCCATCCGGCGGGAGAAGTAAAGCGGGGCAGGAAATGGCCATGGTTGATTTTCTTTCGCATGACCCGATATGCTTGAAATGTTAATATGAACTTGAATTCTCCG
>JBDTSU010000235.1:0-5725 GCA_039930965.1 Betaproteobacteria bacterium | reverse complement strand
TATCTGACAAACAAACGGACTGGATCCCAGCCTGCGCTGGGATGACGGGAACTTTCAGGGCACCCAAGGTCAGGCCTTGCCCTTTGCTATCGACAAGCAAAAGACCTGGCCCCATTCCTGCTCAACGAACCACGCAAACACCGGGCCGATTCCGCGGCACAAGAGCACATCGGATCGGCGAAGTGATGCCCTCTGTCGACTGCCGGTATCAGGTGTGACCCTGCGATTCAGCAATTCTGATATTTCCAGTGCCGGCTCTTGCCCTCGGCCATCCATTCGACTGCCTGCGCGAGACGCTTGTCGCGGGTGTCGTCGGTCTTGGCTTCGGTAAACCACTCGACGTACTCCTTCTTCTTCGAGTAGGGAAAGGCATCGAAGGTGGCGAGGGCCTGCTTGTTCTTCTTGACCGCCGCCATGAACGCCGGCGGAATCACCAGTTCCTTCTTTTCGGCCGTCCGGGCGCGCGCCGGAAGCTTGGCGCCGGCGTCGTGCAGCGCCATGGCCTGCTTGATGAGCCGGGCGAAAACCTTGTCTGCCGGCAAGTCGTCGATCGACGTGATGCGCCCGAAATCGCCCATCGCCTTCTCAAGCCCGGTATCGACCTTCAGCAGGTCGCCCAGCCAGAAGCCGAATGCGCAGTGCTGCTTGAAAGCCGCCATGTTGCAGAAAATCCCGCCCTTGTATTCAAAGTGCGGCATGCTCCACTTGATGGTCTCGGTGGCCGGCGGGCAATGGGCGTGCACCTGCGCGCGGAGATGCGCGAGGATCGGCCTGGCGAAGTCGGCGGATTTGGCAATGTAGGCATCGATGCGCGGATCGGTTTGGCTCATGTCGATTTTCTCCAGTTGGTGCTAACGACTCCCGGCCGCCCTGCCGGGCACGGTTTTCAGATAGGCATACAGGGCCTCCAGGTCAACGTCATTGAATGCCTTGAGGCTTTCGAACGGCATCACCTTGCTGACCTCTCCACCCCCCGGCCGCTTGCCGGTGCGCATCATGGCCTTGAACTTGTCGACGCTGTCATAGAGGGGCATGACGCTGCCCGCGCCCGGCGTGAGATTCGCGGCCGCCGGCCAGCTCGGTGGCGTGCCGGGAATCTTGCCGCCGGACAGGCCGGGGCCGTGACAGCCGATGCAGGTGTTGGCGACGTACGCGCCGTGCGCAACCGACACCCCCACCTCGACCGGCTTGGCGGGCGGCAGGGTGTGATCGATTTTCTCGGCCGCATCGCGAATCTCGCCGGCCGCATACAGCGCATTGATGATCAAGGGACGGCGAACGACGGCCCCGCCCCCGTCCACCGACGGCAGGCTGCGCGTATAGGCCACCACCGCCGCCAGGTCGGCATCGGTGAGACGGTTGTAGTCTTCGCTCGGCATGATGAAGATCGGCCGGCCGTCGGGCTTGATACCGTGGCGGATGGCCCGTTCCCAGTCGCGCTCGGTGTACTGGGCGACCACGCCCGCCGGCGTGATGTTCGGCGTTTTCACGAACAGGCCGTTGGGGCTGTCGATCATGACCCGCCCCGCACCGTTGCCGCCGTGGCATTCGCCGCAGCCGCGCGAATCGAACAGGTATTTGCCTTGCGCCAGCGCCTCGGGCCCGCTCGCGTAAGCCACCAGCGGTGAATTGACCTCGATTTTGCGCTGCGCCTTGCGCTCGCTCAGCGACACGGCCAGCGCCACGGCAATACCGATCAGCACGCCGATCACCACGACGGTGATGAGCAAGTACTTGAGTACACGTTTCATCCGGTCTTCTCCTCGGCCATTGAAGGGCCAAATATTACCGGAAGTTGTCGGCGGCGCTACGCGCCCGGCTTGCGGCAGCCGCCGGCCTTGAGAACCCGCTCGGTGGAGGCCGGGTATTTGACCAGCTTGCCCGCCGGACGGCGTGGACGCGCGAGTAGTTCACCGCCGCAATTCGGGCAGGTGCCGCGCAACGTGTTCTCGGCGCAATCGCGGCAAAACGTGCACTCGAAGGTGCAGATCAGGGCGTCCGCCGATTCGGGCGGCAGATCGCGGTCGCAACATTCGCAGTTCGGGCGCAGTTGCAGCATGTTTGCGCTCAGACCGATTGCAGCAGCGCCACGGTGCCCAGGCCGCCGTCCGCGCAGATGCTGACGATGGCTTTTTTCCCGGGGCCCATCGCCGCCAGTTCCTTGGTCGCCTGCGACAGTATCCTCGCGCCGGTCGCGCCGAACGGGTGCCCGATGGCGACACTGCCGCCATTGGGATTGAGCCGCTCCCAGGGAAACTTGCCCAGCGAATGGTTGATTTTTGCTTTCTCCCGCAGGAACGATTCGCTCTCGATGGCCATCACGTTGCACAGCACCTGTGCCGCGAACGCTTCATGGATTTCCCACAGGTCGATATCGTGGAGCGCGAGGCCATGGCGCGCCAGCAGGCGCGGGATCGCGTAGGCCGGCGCCATCAGCAGACCCTCGGTGAAGATATCGACGCCGGCGATTTCATGGTCGAGCAGTCTCACCCGCGGCGCGCCGTGCGACAGTCGGGCCAGTCCGGCCTCGTTCGCGACCCAGATCGCCGCCGCGCCGTCGGTGAGCGGCGAGGCGTTGCCCGCGGTGACGGTGCCGGCGGCGGTGCGATCGAATGCCGGTTTCAGCGCGGCCAGCTTTTCCGGGGTGGAATCGGCGCGCGGAATGCCGTCCTTGCCGGTGCCGTTGACATTGATGATGAGGTCGTTGAAAAAGCCGCCGGCCATCGCCTTCACCGCCCGCGAATGACTGTCGTAGGCGATGCGGTCCTGCATCTCGCGCGGCGCCTTCCACTGCTTGGCCATTTCCTCGCAGTGCTCACCCATGCTCTTGCCGGAGGAGCGGTTCTTCACGCTCGGGATATCGAGGCGGATGTCCTTGAAATGAATATCGGCGACGGCGTCGAGGCGCTGCCCGACGGTGCGCGCCTGCAATACCGCGCCCAGCCAGTTGGAGAAACCCTGCGTCAGGCCGATCTGCACCTGGCTCATCGCTTCCACCCCGCCGACCATGGCCAGCGGCGCATGTTCACTCAGCATGCCGGCCGCTTCGAACACCCCGACCATCGAGGTGGAGCAGGCTTGTACCGTGGAGAACGCGGGAATGGTGGCGTCGAGCTTCGCATCCATCAGCACTTCGCGGGCGATGTTGCTCCAGCGCAACGAGGGAATGACCGTACCCCAGATCATCAGATCAGGTTTGGCGATATGGGCCATCGCCTGCACCACCGGCACCGACATCTGCACGGCATCGAAACCCTTCAGCGGGCCGTCGACGCGACAAAAAGGAGTGCGCAGGCCAGGGACGAGATAGGTGGGTGATGTGGGCATGTAAGATTCCTCGTGAAGGGTTCGAGGATTCTACGCCCAGAAACAAGCCGGGCGCGCCGCGGGGGCGTGCCCGGCCGCCACGAGCAGGCGCCTACTTCCTGCCCAATCCGTTGGCAGCCAACTCCAGCGCGACCCCCAACGTCTTGAGGTCTGGATATTTCGCGTTCAGCGCCAGCTTGATTTCCGCCGCCGTCGCGCCCTTCGCGAGTTGCGCATCGAACGCCTGTACATATTCGCGGGTGAACCGAACAGCCCCCACTGCATCCGGCGCACCGGCCGACTTGTGTCCGGCGACAACCAGCGCCGGTTTCATCGCCGTCAGCCGATCCAGCGTCTTTACCCAGTCGGCACGGGCTTTCGCCGTCGCCGCATCCAGCATCCAGACATGCGCATCGTTGTAGACGATATCGCCCGTCACGGCCAGTTTCAGCGAGGGCACCCAGACGATGGAATTGTTTTCCGTGTCGCCCTGCAACGCACCGACCAGTTCGATGACCTCGCCTTCCAGTGACAGTGCGCTGCCGGCCAGGGCCTCAGGCAGCACCGGCTGATCCGGCACATTGCTGCCGTACAGCGGTTTCCATTGTTTGATCTTCTTGTCGACCGACCCCTTGATGTCCTGCACGGTTTCCGGAAGCGCGACCAGTTTGGCGCCCGGAAAGGCCTGCCTGATCACGCCCAGCCCCCAATAGTGATCGGGATGGGCGTGGGTGACATAGACCGTGGTGAGGTTCTTCTTCGACTCGAGGATCATCGCGACCAGGCGGTGGGCGTCGGCGAGGGTGAACTGTGCATCGATGAGTACGGCGTCCTTGTCGCCCTTGATCAGCGTGGAGGTGACATTGAATCCCGCCGGGGAACCGGTAAACACCTGGTAGCTCAGCGGGGCGGCGGCGGCAGGTACGGCCAGCGCCAGGATCGACGCGGCCAAAAGCGCGCGCCAGGATTTCAGGATGGACTGCGGTTGCATGATGAATCTCCTTGAATGGTTGGATACCGTCCGCATCATGCGCTTCGGCATTGTCCAGAAAAACCGCTTACGGCATAATTGATCGTGTAATTTTTCTGGACAATCGAAATGCGCCCCGCCGCCGTCAATCTCGACCGCATCGCCGCCTTCGTCAGCGTCGCCGACGCGCGATCGTTCACCGCTGCCGCCGACCTGCTGGGGATGACCAAGTCGGCCGTCAGCCAGGCGGTGGGACGGCTGGAACGCGAACTGGGCACGCAGTTGCTGCAACGCTCCACCCGCAAGCTCGCCATCACCGAGGCGGGTGAAGCTTTCCTGCGGGATTGCCGGTCGCTGCTCACCCAGGCTGAACAGGCGGTTGAGCGCGCGCGCGCCGGCAAGGCGCGCCCCACCGGCCTGCTGCGCCTCTCGACCGCCGCCGATTCGGCGGCTTTCGTCGCGCCGCTGCTGGCCGAGTACCTGGAGCGGTTTCCGGAGATGCGCGTTGAGTATGTGCCGACCGACCGCATCGTCGATCTCATCGCCGAGCGATTCGATCTCAGCCTGCGCACCGGCGCGATGCAGGATTCGCGTCTGCGGGCGCTGAAACTGGCGAACATGAAAATGCTGACGGTCGCGGCACCCGGGTACCTGACGCGTCACGGTGCGCCACGCCATCCGCGCGAGTTCGCCGCGCACCAGTGGGTTGCGTTGTCGGCACTGGACACGCCCTGGAGCCGCAGTTGGCGTTCGCGTGCCGGCAAGAGTACGGCGGTGCGCCTGAAGGGTTCCATTGCCGTCGCCACCGCCGCCGGCGCCAGGAGCCTGGTACTCGCCGGCGTGGGCCTGTCGGCATTTCCGGCATTCATGGTGGAGGAAGACATCGCGGCCGGCCGCCTGCAAGAGGTGCTGCCGCAATACAGGCTGCCGGATATCTACCTGTTTGCGATCTGGCCGGGACGGCTGGCACCGCCGGCCAAGACGCGCGCGTTTATCGACCTGGCCAGGGACAGACTGCGAAAGCGGTAGTGTTGCATTCTGTTTGCGACCTATGCGCGCAATCGCGAAATTGCCGCCGGTGCGCCTCCTTCCTCCATGAACATGGCGGAAGGGGCCAATCGATGGACTCGATGATGAGTCGCATCAAGTTCGGAGCACTACCCTGGCCGAATGGCGTAATCGAACATCACGCCGCAGAACACCGTAAAGCCCAGCCAGTTGTTGTGCCGGAAAGCCTTGAAGCACTCCTCGCGAACCCGCTCGCGAATCAGCTTGTAGTGAAACAGCGCGATGCCGCAGGCCAATGCCAGTCCGGTGAAATACGGCCAGCCCAGCCCGACCACCTTGCCGACGACCGCCATGATCGCCAGCATCGCCGCGTAACACGCCATGATGATGGCCACATCGTGCCGGCCGAACAGCAGCGCCGTGGTCCTGATGCCGATCTTC
>JBDTSU010000234.1:0-5729 GCA_039930965.1 Betaproteobacteria bacterium | reverse complement strand
ACCGCGATCAGGATTGATGTTGATGCTGAAAAATAACCGTGGTCTGTCCCTGGAAACTGCGCAACACGCAGCGCATTCACGCGGTGGTGCTGGATGGGCGGTTTCTTTCGCGGTGGGACATTGATGCCTTGATGCCCGCGGAGCTCGCCCGTAAGCGTTGAACCGCCAAGACGGCAGCCGCAAACTCAAGCACTGATTCGCCACGCCTGCGCTATCTATTCCTGAATCACTTTTCCTTCACAGGCGGTGCTGGAAGATGTGTGCGAAAAAACTCCAGGACCCGCTTCTTGGCATCTTCCCTCGCCACTGGATTTGGCGCGGTCGTGACACCCTTCCCCGGGTTCACGCCATTGGGCACCTCCTTGCGTACATGCGCCTTGGTGATGCCGGGGTTGTCGAAGTCATGGTACGAATCCGGATAGGTCACGATTTCCATCGGGAGGCCCCGCGCCTGCACTGTCTTGGTCAGCGCGACACAGGGCGCCGCAGGCGTCCAGTCATCCGACTCACCGATCAGAACCATGAGCGGCGCATACGGCGTGAAGGTGTCCGCTTTTTTGTTGCGCTCGGTGCAGCCCGGATAAAACGCGACTGCTGCATTGAATCCTGGATCCGGGCGCGGTTTTCGCCGGATTGCATCCAGCGTGACGCCCGCGCCATGCGACCATCCCAGCAGCGCAATGCGATTGCGATCAACGTCGGGCTGCTCGCGCAAATAGGCGAGGGCCGCATAGGCATCGCCGACGCGGTCGGACTCCTTCAAGGTTCTTGCCGAAAACTTGATGGTGCACAGTTCCTTGATGTCGCGCGACGTGAAGCTGTCCAGCATCAGCGCCACATAGCCTGACTGGGCGAGGTAGTCGCCCCACATGAGGTGACGCTCATTCAATTTTCCGCTCTTGGAAAAGGCGCCACCACAGCCATGCATCATCACCACCGCCGGGTGCGGACCGCTTCCTTCGGGCCGGAACACAAAGGCCACCAGCGACGAGCTGGAACTTGACAGCGTACCCGGCGGGATCTGGACCCTATCCGCCGCAATTGCGCCAACGGCCATGGCCTTCGCGAGCAGAACAACAAAAAGTGCCTTGGATGAAAAGCGCATTGCGCCTCCTGCGCCAAATAGATTGGAAATCATACCCCTGGCCACTGCCCAACTCGGCCGCCCGAAATCACGTGGGCGCTGCAGACTGTCGGTGCACGTGCGGTGGTGGTGGGTCGATTGTTTCTCGTGCGGCGCGACATCGAATCCTGCGTGCCAACGGCGCGTCCGCAGAAGCGCTGAGACTCCACGACGGCAACCACAAACTCAAGCGCTGGCGCGGCCTTCAGGCCGAAAATGGCTGGGGAGGTGCGTGGAATGGCGTTCTGCGAAGTCTTGTGCTTAGCAAGCGGAGCGTAGGTCATTAGGTCATTACTTATTGCAATGCTGCTTCTCGCACGGAATGCCGTCTCGATCTCCGTCGATCTCGACGCCCGGGCAATTGCGCAAATAGAAAGTTGCCTCCTCACATGAAGTCATCTGTGAGCAGTAGGTTTTGCCTTCACACTTGAAAGTACTCGGTGTTGATCCGGGCGCGACTTGTTCGATGATGGGTGTTGTTGCAGGCGTTACAGTGACGTCCCGTTTGGCCGTGTATTGTTGCCAGCCGACGACCGCGAGCACAACCACTATTGCGACGCGGATCCAGCCCGCCACTCCATTTCCCTCGCGCTCCGCGGACGCTGGCCGGCGCGGCGAAATCTTCGACCGATCGACATAGGCAACGTTGACGGCGCGCGGCCCTTTGGGTCCGGACAGATCCACCTCATAGGTCACCAGTTCATCACCACCGGGACGCCGCTCACCTTTTTGCAGGGCGCGGAAATGCAGGAAGACTTTCGCGCCGCCGCCGTTGGGCGCGATGAAGCCGAAGCCCCGGTCGTTGTTCCAGTCAATGATGCGGCCTTGATAGCGCATGGCAAGGTGATCTCTAAATAATGCGCAAAAGCTTCGCCATCGTGAACAGCGCCGCGACGACGAAGAGCGAATCACCAATTCGGCCAATTGCGGCGAGGACCGATGTATCGCGCAAAGGCAACGTGCCGTCATCACTCCGGAAGACAAAATATCCGATCGTTGCTCCCGCGATCGCGCCGCCAAGGTGCGCCGCGTTGTCGATTGCCCCCCACGCGAGCAGGCCAAGCATGGCAATCATCACCAGGCTGCGTACGAGCGAGCTGCCAAAGTCCGGCGGCAGGCGTGACTGGCGACGTTGCCCCATGACGAGAAGGAACGCAAACACGGCGAGAATGCCGCCGGATGCGCCGACCGATGTTGTGGATGTCCCAGCCCAGCTCAGCAGGCTACCGGCCAATGCGCCCGCCAGCCACACCGGCGTCAGCAGGTAACGATTCGCGCCTCGCTCAAGCAGCAAGCCCAGCGAAAACATCGCGCTTGCATTCATGATGTAGTGAATGATCGAGCCATGCAGCATCGTTGCCGTGAGCAAACGCCACGGCTCTGCGGCAATTGCACTTTTGACGAGAGCAGCAGAGATTATGTAACCCGGTTCTCCGCCGACACCCGGCGGGCCGGGAAGAAACCATTCAACACAACCGATCACCAGCCAGATGATCAGCATTGCGCACGTGCGGCACCAGTGTTTGACGCCGGACACCGTCAACCAGGCGGCGTATCTCAACTGGGCCGCGATGCCTCGCAGGTACTTGTCCGGATCGGACTTCAGTTTGTTGAGCGTGAGCCACGCTTCAACATGCGCCGCGCCGGTACTCATCGCAAAGATCGCCGGCAGTATCGCAAACGTGTGAAGGCCCAGGTCCAGCAAGACCGTAAACGCCAGCAAGGGATAAAACACGATCCCGTTTTTCCTGCGCGCTTTGGACAGGGCCTGCTGATCGCGCCGCAAGATGGCGGCCTGCAGCTCCGGGCACTCGACCGCCGCGAGCGGCCGGGCCGATTCCGGACGCGTGACAAGCACCACCTCAGCGCGCTCGCCACCGCCATGCCACTGTGCAACACCAGGCCCCGCCTCAACGCGCGCCACGATTTCTGCCAGCGGCATCGGCGCCAGTTTCCCGGCGTGAAAGATGCCCCACTCCGTTGCCTGCGGGCTCGCCGTAAAGAGCGTGGGATCCGCCCAGGCGGGCAGCTCCGGTGAAGTCGGCCCGAGTGGTGTTGGCCTTGCGTCCAGCATCTGCGGGTCTTCGATTGGTGAGGTCAAAGGTAGTGGCGTTGAAGCGAAGTGGAAATGCGGACAATCGCAATTCGGGAAACTCTAGCACTGGAGCGGTGTTTCAGCCATTTATGCCTGGAACGACGCGCCAAATGGCGTTCTACAATGTCTTGTGCTGAAAGAGAGTTGCCGGGCCACTTAAATGGTGTCTGTCCCTGACGTTTAATATTTCTTTCTCAATATCGCGCGTCCTGGGGCTTTTTGTCCTTCGGCCAATCCTTCACTTTTCCGGCGAAATCCGGACGTGGCTGGTATGCGAAATACGCCGAAACATCAACCGCCTCTTGATCAGAAAGACCGCCTTGTCCCAGCGGGAACTTCTCGTGCAATCCGATCGGCATGTTGCGTTTTACAAATGCCGCGGCAGTATAGGTGCGGGCCATGCCTGCGCCGATGTTGAATGACTGATCTCCCCAGAGGGGGGGATAAACGTAATGACCATCCGCCTGCATCAGGCCTTCACCTTCCTTGCCGTGACACACCGCACACTGTGCCGAATAGACCTTCTTGCCGTTTTCAACGTCTGGTTTGATCGCCATATCGACCTTGCCCACACCACGGCCGGCGACTTTATCCGCTGGCTTGGTTGCCCCTTTCATCCAGTTGAAATAAGCCACCATCGCCTTCATGTCTGCGGATTCCACCGGCAGCGGCTTGCCATTCATTGAACGCAGGAAGCAACCATTGATCCGGTCTTCGAGTGTGATGATTCGTCCCGCACGCGGGGCATAACTCGGAAAGAAGGCAGAAACACCGACGAAAGGCGAACCATCCGCGACGGTGCCTGCATTCAGGTGACAGCTCGTGCAATTCAAGGCATTGCCGACGTTCTGCGGCAACAATGCTCTGGTTTCAAGGTGCAAACGCATGCCACGAATCAACTGCCCGGCATTGGGCTGGGCCAGCAGATTGGCCAGACGCGGCGTTTCAAATTGGGAAGAATCTGTGGCCGTGGGGTCGAGTTGTCCACGCAATTTCTTCACCTGAGAGGCATCGATCAGTCCGGCGCTATTCCCCCAACTCACCCGCACAAAGCTCAGGATCTCAGCCAATTCCTGGTCAGACAATCGGCTAAAGGCCGGCATGGTGTAGACACGCGGATGCGCCGCCGTTTGCGCTGATTTCCAACCCGTCAGCGTAATATGAAGAAGTGTCACGGGATCAGGCGATGCAGCAGAAGTGGTCTGCGCCAACGACGGGAAGACTTCTTTTACGCCCGCGCCATCCTGGCGATGGCAATCAACACAGAACTGCACATATCCCAATCCACCCCGCGTGGAGAAAAGTTGGGCGGGGACTGTCGATGCGGCAACATGAACCGGCGCTGCGGGCATGGGTAAATCGTTCTCACCGGGTGGCAGCGATTTCAGATAG
The DNA here is from genome assembly GCA_039930965.1 of Betaproteobacteria bacterium. Taxonomy (GTDB): domain Bacteria; phylum Pseudomonadota; class Gammaproteobacteria; order Burkholderiales; family Usitatibacteraceae; genus UKL13-2. The sequence goes on along the minus strand of JBDTSU010000234.1, from coordinate 1,119 downwards.
GTGGCGATGGCTGTCAAATCGCCATCGCTGAAGTGCTGGGTGCTGTTATGGATCACCTCGACCATATTTCCGGAAACGCTGGCGAAGCGATTCTGCCCCGTCTTGAGCAGCAAAACCGTATCTTCCACTGTCCATAAGTTACGCAGACTGAGTGCTCGCCAGGCCTCTACCGTTTCGCCCGCAAGATAGCGATTGCCATTTGAACCCTCCTGGGTCATGGTTTTTTCTTGAAAGGCGATGCCGCGCGGCGTGTGGCAGGCGCCGCAATGTCCGAGCCCCTGTACCAGGTAGGCGCCGCGGTTCCAGACGGCATCCTGACTTGTCAGGGGCTTGAAGGGTGCGTCATCAAGGAAGGCCCAGTTCCAGAGTGACAACCCCCAACGCATGCTGAACGGCCACGACATCTCCGCTGGCTTGTTGGGCCGGTTGACCGGCGCAAGTCCCTGCATGAGATAAGCGTACAACGCGCGCATATCCTCCCCGGTCATCTTGGCGTAGGAAGGGTAAGGCATGGCGGAATACAGATTGCGCCCGTCTGCTGCGACGCCCTTGCGCATGGCGCGGTCAAATTGCTCAAAAGAATACTTGCCGATGCCTGTTTGGGTATCTGGCGTGATATTGGTGGAATAGAGTGCGCCAAACGGTGTCTTGAGCGCCAATCCGCCCGACATCAGCTTGCCGTCAGGTGCGGTGTGGCAGGCGATGCAGTCGCCTAAACGTGCCGCATACTCGCCACGCTTGATCACCTCTGATGTCTGTCCCGAAGCTGGTGCTCCCGGCACGGCGATATTTGCCCCAGCCGGTGTTGACTCGGTGGCCCGGGCGCCTTGACCGAAAAACAGCGAAGCGCCAAAAATCACTCCCAGAAAAACTTTGGTGGTAGCCATTGCAGATCTCTCTTTAGAGATGATGTCGGTACGATTGACCTGCACGACAACTTTGATGCCGGTCATATTTTTGTGCAACTTATCGGCGACCCCCAAACATTCGGAACGGGGTGCGACGCTGAGTTTCCTGCAACGTCTCACCCGATCAGTATCGTGAGCCAATGCAAAGCAATGACACCCAGCATTGCGCCGGACATTTCAATCGCTATTTGCTTCAAGCCGCGGTTTCCTT
>JBDTSU010000233.1:0-5738 GCA_039930965.1 Betaproteobacteria bacterium | reverse complement strand
CGCCATGCGGAAAAAGACGCGGTTTCATGTATCGAAATTAGCAAGTCGCGACACTAATGCCCCGCCAGCATCAGTTTGCGGATCGAGCGCACCGGCGCATTGCCGTACGACAGGAATTGGTTGTTGAATGCCTTCACCGAAAAGTCATTGCCCTGCCTCGCGCGCATCTCGTCGCGTAGCGCGGTGATTTCCGCGTAGCCGTTGAAGTAGCTGGTGAGCTGCACCTGTGACAGGGTGGCGCGGCGCCACTTTTCGTTGGCCTCGGTTTGCTGCTGAAAGGCTTCACGGGTCATCATGGTGATCGCCGCGTCGCGCGACAGGTTCATGGTCTGGACTTCATAGTCGAGGATGGCATTGACCACGGCGCGCAGGTTCCACTTCATCCAGGCGAGCCACATTTCCGGTGCGTGATGGCCATAGCCGGCGTCGAGCATGAGCTTTTCGCCGAACACCGCCCACCCCTCGATCATCGAGCCGTTGCCGAACAGCGATTTGATGAGGCTCTTCGATTTGTTGGCGTGCATCAACTGCGTGTAGTGGCCGGGGATGGCTTCGTGGATATTGAGAATCTGCAGGGTCCAGTCGTTGTACTCGCGCAGATTCGATTCCGCCTCCTCCGCCGTGTAGGCATCCAGCGGCGTCACGTTGTAATAGGTGTTGGCGGTCGGGTCGAACGGTCCGGGCGCGCTCACCGATGCACCGGCGCCGACGCCGCGCATGTACATCGGCGTCTCGCGGACCACCAGCGGGCGGCTGGCATCCTGGTCGAGCAGGTCCTTTTCGCGGACGAAAGCCTCGAGTTGCGGGAGCTGCTTGCGCACCGTCTCGACAAACGTCTCGCGCGCGGTGTGGTGCGTGCCGAGCTCATCGATGACGGCGCGGATCATCAGCAGGCGGTCGGCGGGCCGAGGGGCGTTGCCAAAGTATTTCGGCCACAACTCGCGCGCGAGTTTCTCCATCGAGTCGAGCATGGCCGCCTTGTCGGTCAGCGCGCGCCAGTAGAGTTGCGAGGCGGTGAAGCCGGACTGGATGTCGTAGGCGAACTTCTGCTCGTAGAGCGGTTTGCCGATGCGGAAGCTACGCGCCGGCCCCGCCTTGAGCTTTGCTTCGAGCGCACCGAGGAACGCGACATAGTCGTCGATCGCCGCCCGGGCGGTGGCGACGCGCGTGTGAAACAGGGCCTTTTCGCCGGTGCCAAGTCCCGAGGCATCGACTTTCTTCAGCAGGTCCGCACCGAACACGCCGAGCGCGCCCTGGTTCTGGATGCGCGCCAGTTCGGTGTGCTCGATAGTCGGATCGGCAATGCTGGCCTTGGCGGCCGCATAGTAGGCAGGCACCTTGTCGAGGCGCACGAGCACATGGCGCAGGCGGGTGTCGAGGGGCGCGAACTCGGTATTGATCAGTATCCAGAATGTGTCGCCCACGTTGTAGGTCGACGGCTGCCATTGCCAGCTTTTGAAGGTGACCAGATCCCAGCGCCACGACGCGAAACAGTTCTTCATCAGGTCCAGGTCGACGCGGTTCGAGGGGTTCAGCGCCGCCGGGTCGAATGCCGCCAGCGCCGCCAGTTGCCGCTCGTAAAACGCCAGCGACAACTCGCGGCGCGCCTGGTCCGGCACCGTCATCTGGTCGGCGTATTGGTAATTGCCCGCCCACACCGCGTACTCCGGGAATTCGCGCCACATCTCGTCGAGCACCTTTGCCGCATGCGACTCAAAGCGCTGGTCGGCGGACTGTTTGGCGGACTGTGCGGAGGGTTCGGTCGAAACGGGCACGGTGCCGCAGGCGGGAAGCAGGAGAATGCAGGCAATGACCGGGACAATGAAACGCATGGCGTCCCCTTTCGACAGGAATTCAGGATGCAGAATACTACCTGTCTTCACGGCATCTGCGTGCGGCCGCGTTTTGGCCAGGGTGAACCGCATGGTCGCCGCGGGGCCTTTTGGGTGAAAATGAACGCACAACAATAAATTGATACAGTGAAAAAGGGAGACCAGAATGCGTGAAATCATTGCCGCCGCCTACGGCGTGAAGGGCATTCCCCACATGGTCATCATCGGCAAGGACGGCAAGGTCATCAGCGTGCATCGCGGCTATAGCGAGGAGGCGCTGGACGGCCTGCTGGCGGAAATCAACGCGGCGCTGTCGACAAACTGAGTGCCGGTTTGAATACTTCCCCGCAAATGCCGGAGCGACCCATGACCTTGCGCATCGCCCGCCTGGAAGAATCCGATCACGATGCCTGGCTGGTGCTGGCGCGCGGATACAAGGCCTTCTACAAGACCGAAGTCACCGACGCCGAATACGCGATTGCCTGGCGGCGGCTGCGCGACGATGACGGCATTCATGCCCTGGCCGGATGTATTGACGGCCGCCTCGTCGGCATCACCCATTACCTTTTCCATACTGCCGTGTGGACCCCGACGGTCTGCTACCTGCAGGACCTGTTTGTCGATCCGGCCGCGCGTGGACAAGGCGTGGCGCGGGCCCTGATCGACGCCGTGGCCGCCGCCGCGCGCGAGCGCCAGGCCACGCGCCTGTACTGGATGACTCAAGAGTCCAACGCCACCGCGCGCCGGCTCTACGACCAGGTCGCCCGGTATCACGGCTTCATTCGCTATGACTTTCCGATGAACTGATTGGCCCGCGCGCAGACCCATGCCCCATCCAGAACAGATTCACAACCGTATCCGCTGGATTTTGCGCACCATCGGCTGGCTGATCGCGTTCGCGATCCTGTTCACGCTTGCTTACCGGATGATGTTCCGCAAGCAGGTGGAACGCGCGGTAGATTGCCTCGATCAGGCGGCGTCCGCGCAGCGCGCCACCACGGCGTCGGCGGCAGTGGAAAAATATGCCGCGTGCGTTGCCCGTCAGTCGACCCCGCCCGCGGCGGCGCAAGCGGGAGGCTTGCCGTCCCGCTGCCGTTATGCCGGCGTCTGGACCGCCACGCGCGGCGACATGGCCTATGAGGTCACGCTCGAGGCCGACGGCAAATTTGTAGCGGAGCCGGCACAGAATGCCCCCGCCCATGCACAGGCCGTCACCGGTGCGTGGGCCGTGGCCGGCAATGCGCTGGTGTGGGCCTACGACAGCGGCGCCGTGTGGCCGCCGGACATCAATCCGATTTCCGCGCAGAGTGACAAGGCCTTTACCCTGACCGAAGTGAATGGCAGCACGACGCGCTACAGCCTGATCGAGCGGGCGACGCAGGAATCCTGCCAGAAGTAATCCTGCCGGCCGCCGATTGCTTGTGCCAGGGACCCGAATGACTGTTGGCGCTGGAGTCATTGCGGCACTGGCTTGTGGTCGTAACTGACCACGCGGGTGATTTTCCAGTCGCCGCCCTGGTTCTGCCAGATGTGCAGGAACCGGCCCATGCCCTCGCATTTGGCGGCGCCAACTTTGCAGAACAGGTGCGTGCCCGAATAGACGGCACCGTAGTCACCGAGCGGCCAGACTTCCAGGCTGCCCGCCACCAGTTCCCGGCGAAACTTGCCGCAAACGTTCTTTTTGACATCACCGATGAACTTCGCGCGCGAGGCGGTCAGGCCGCTATTGTCGTGATAGAACTCCAGTTCCGGAACAAAGAATCGTTCCAGCTCGTCGAGGTCGCAGCGATTGAACGCCTCGAACAGCGCGCGATCCAGCGATTCGATGCGTTGTTTCAGTTGCGCGGGGGATTCGCGAACGACCGGCGTTTCGATGCGTACATCTCCGCGCGCGGTGGGGGCGGCGAGTGCCAATATTGCCGCCAGTGCCGGCAGCGCGTGAATCCTGAGGGTGAATGGGGCCATGGGTCCTCCGTTGAAAATGGGCAGACTGCATGCCGCCGGGCGTGGCGGCATCGCGTCTGGCGACATGATCGCCCGGCCGCGCGTGGGGGTCGCGGCCTTTTGGACGAAATGGCGGATTTGCCGCACGAAGCACCGGACGCGCGCGCCGTCAGCCGGTGCGCGCGACGGCCTACAGCGCCTCGTCGCGATACATCAGGTGCAGCGTGCCGTTGGCGGCATGAATGCGTTCATTGCCGATCATCAGCGCGGCGGAATGCGCGTCGCGCAGGTTGCGCGCCACGCTGTAGGGAGAATCGTTGCGATAGCCGGTGGTGCCGGTGATGCGCAGGGCCTGGGTGCAGATGTCCGCGACCAGCCGGGAGGCGCCGAGCTTGAGATGATTCAACTGGATCGCAAACGGCGTGGACGACAGTTCCTCGACGCCGCCATCTGGGCGCCCGACCACCTCGTCGTAATGGCGGGCCTGTTCCCGGACCTGCACGCGCATCAGTTGCAGCAGCGTCGAGGCCTCGCTGAGCCGCGCGGCGGTCGGCGGCGTGGCGGCCATCTTGCGGCCGGTTTCGCGGACGAAGGCGCGGGCGCGCGCCACCGCGTCGGTGGCGATGCCGAGCCAGCCCGAACCCCACAGAATGTGCGCCCACGGCACCATCGTGTGCGCGTTGATTTCACTGAAGGCCGCCGGCACGATCTGTTCTTCGCCGAAACGGGAAGTGATGATGTAGCCGGGGCTGCAGGTGCCGCGCATGCCCATGGCGTCCCAGGTGCTGATGATCTCCATTTTGCACTGTGATTTTCGCACCAGCACCATGGCCTGGTCGCCCGAGGCGGCTTCGGCGTTGCGGCGCACGGTGATGAGCAGGTCGTCCGCCGCTTCGCCATACGAGACCACGGTGCCCTCCTTGCGGATCGTGCAGACAGCGCCGTCGCGCACGATCGGGCAGATGCTGGTGCGCACCGATCCGCCGACACCGGCCTCGGAGGTGACCGAGGCGATGACGCGCTGCTCGCGCACCAGTTCATCGAGGTAGCCCTGGAAGAACGGCGAATTCCCATGCCGTACCAGGCACGCGACCTGTATCTGGTGCATCGCAAATACCATTGCCGCCGAGGCGCAGCGCTGTCCCAGCGCCTCGCACATGAGGCCCAGTTCCACCACGCTCGCACCGGCGCCGCCGCGCTCCACCGGCACATAGGCCGACAGCAGTTTTTCGCTTTTCAGCGCGTTGATCGCCTCGACGGGAAAGCGCGCGTCGCGGTCCACCGCGGACGCGGCCGGCCCGGCGACGTCAACGGCGATGCGGCGGACGGTCTCGATGCGCTTCAGTGCGTCGGCAGACAGACCGGGGTAGTCAAAATTGTTTATCGTTGTCATGGATGGCGTGATTTCTCGGAGAGTGGCAAAAGTAACCCAGTTCGACGTTACCGGAATCGACTTGCCTGCTTTTGACGCACGTCAAACCGGCACCGCCTGTTTGCGCCAGAACAAAACCGGCACTCGGCGACCGCGTACCATGATCTGGCGGCTGGCCGGCCCGGAAACCGGCCACCAACACACCGAAAGCGATCGTGAACGACTGGCACCTGCATGATGTTGAATCGGCGTTGCGACACCACTATGTCGATCCCGAGCATGGCCTGCTCGATGATGAAGTGAGCCGCCGGGCGTTGCAGCATGGCCCCAATGTCATTGCAAGCAAGTCGGGCCGCAGCCTGATCGAACTGCTGGTTGAGCCGTTGAAGGACTTCATGGTGCTGGTGCTGATCGCGGCGGCGGTGATTTCTGGTCTGATCGGCGATATTGTCGATACGCTGGTGATCCTCGCCATCGTGCTGCTCAACACTGCCATCGGCTTTGCCCAAAGCTGGCGTGCGGATCGCGCCATGGCAGCACTGCAGCGGCTCGCGACGGCGCACGCCACGGTGCTGCGGGGCGGACAGACG
>JBDTSU010000232.1:0-5775 GCA_039930965.1 Betaproteobacteria bacterium | reverse complement strand
ATTCGATCATCGCCGACTCTTCGCCGCAGATGTAGGCGCCCGCGCCGCGGCGCAGTTCGATCTTCGGTAATTTCACGCCGCCTGGCGGATTGATGTGCAGCGCGAGCAACTCGGCTTCGAGGATTTCGCGGCACTGGTGATACTCGTCGCGCAGATAAATGTAGCAGGCGTCGATGCCGACGACCCTGGCGGCGATCAGCATGCCCTCGATGAAACGGTGCGGATCGCGCTCGAGATAGTGGCGGTCCTTGAACGTTCCCGGCTCGCCCTCGTCGATATTCACCGCCATCAGCCGCGGCGCCATTTCAGCGCGCACGATGCGCCACTTGCGCCCGGCCGGAAAGCCCGCGCCGCCCAGGCCGCGCAGGCCGGAATTCTCCATCTCCTTGATGGTCGCTTCGGTGTCGCGCTTGCCGTTGAGCACGTCCAGATAGGCCTTGTAGCCACCGGCGGATTGATAGGCGGCGTAGCCGATGTGAGCAACCTGTTCCTTGCCCTCCGCCGGGAAGGCGGTGACTTCGCCATTCTGAACGGCGTCGGTGACGCTCTCGACCGTCGCATGCCCGAACGCATTCTGTCCCACGCACACCGCTGGTGCCTCCGCGCAGCGGCCGATGCACGGCGCCGCCACCACCCGCACGTCCTTGCCCAGGATTGACGGCAGCTTCTTCAGCAATGCCTCGCTTCCCGCCATCGCGCACGACAGCGTCTCGCAAACCCGCACCGTCAGCGCCGGTGGCGCCGCCTCGCCTTCTTTCACCACGTCGAAATGATGATAGAAGGTGGCTACTTCGTAGACTTCCGTCTGCGCGATCTTCATCGCCTCGGCCAGCGCGGCGAGGCGCGCGGCCGATAGCGAGCCGTATTGGTCATGGAGTCGGTGCAGGAATTCGATCAGCAGGTCGCGGCGAATTTCACCAGCACCAATCAGCGCGGCCACATCGGCGCGCGCCTGCGGATCGACCTGGCGGCCCTTGGGCGTGTTTCGTGCCTTCATTTTGCTGCGCACTTCTGCTAAGGGGATGGCAACCGAGTTTGTCAAAATCGCGCGTTCGTTCATCGGGGAAAACTCCTCAAGCGCAGGGTTGAAAAGACCAACTCCCTGCCGATCTCGCGCGATGTCGTGTAGCTACGTACTCGCCGCATCCGTCGCCGCGCGCTGAAACACCCGGCGAAAGCTAAATTTATTGTATGCCGAAGAGCATAGCCGCACCGGATTGACGGCCATATGACGGGAATCAAGATGCGACCGATTGACACAGGACAAGATCGGCAAACTCCAGCACTGGTGCGGCGTTCCAGCCACTTTCGCCCCGTGAGGCGCGCGGGTGCTGGAGTTTAGTCTCCCCGAGCAGCGGCTGGTTCCCCCTTTTCTAAAGGGGGGTAGGGGGGATTTGCAGTGGACATCGAATGGCAACGACCGGGAAATCCCCCTCGGCCCCCTCGCTTCGCTCTCCCCCTTTTAGAAAAGGGGAAAGCGGCAAACGGAAATCACGAATGCAAAAAATCGGCAACGTGAGTCCGGCGCGGAATCAAAACCCCGCCGCCAGCCGGCTCGCCTGGTCGATCGCCCGCTTCGCATCCAGTTCACCCGCCTCCAGCGCGCCACCCACCAGGTGCACGCGCACACCCGCCGCCTCCAGCGGCGCCTGCAATTCGCGTAGTGGTTCCTGGCCGGTGCAGAGAACGATGTTGTCGCATTCGATCAGCGTCGGATTCTCGTGTTTTTCGCCGAAGGTGATGTGCAGGCCGGTCGCGTCGATCGATTCGTAGTTGGCGCCGGCGATCATTTCGACCTGCTTCTTTTTCAGCGCGGCGCGGTGAATCCAGCCGGTGGTCTTGGCGAGGCCCTTGCCGACTTGTGAGGCCTTGCGTTGCAGCAGCACCACTGCGCGCGCGGGGGGTGTGACTTCAGGCTTGGTCACGCCGCCGCGCATCAGCGAAGGATCCGTCACACCCCATTCCTTCATCCATTCGGCATTGTCGAGCGTCGGCGAATGCCCGTCGTGCACCAGGAATTCGGAGACATCGAAGCCGATGCCGCCCGCACCCACCACCGCGACCCGTTTGCCCACCGGTTTTTTGTGCAGCAGCACATCGATGTAGCTCAGCACGTGCGGCATGTCTTGACCCGGGATGCGCGGATTTCGGGGCAACACGCCAGTGGCGAGGATCACGTCGTCGAAGCCCTTCAGGTCATCGGCTGAGACGCGCCGGTTGAGATTCAGTTTCACGCCGGTGACTTCGATGCGGCGCTTGAAATAACGCAGCGTCTCGTGGAATTCTTCCTTGCCCGGAATCACCTTGGCCATGTTGAACTGGCCGCCGATTGCCGCGGCCGAATCGAACAGCTCCACGTTGTGGCCGCACTCCGCCAGCGCGGTCGAACACGCGAGCCCGGCCGGGCCGGCGCCGACCACGGCGACGCGCTTCTTTTGGGCGGCCGGCCGGAACACCAGTTCGGTCTCATGGCAGGCGCGCGGATTGACCAGGCAGGAGGCGCGCTTCTGCTTGAACACGTGGTCGAGACAGGCCTGGTTGCAACCGATGCAGGTGTTGATCTCGTCGGCGCGGCCCGCAGCAGCTTTGTTGACGAAATCGGCATCGGCCAGCAGCGGGCGCGCCATCGACACCATGTCGGCAAAGCCGTCGGCGATGATCTGTTCGGCAACTTCCGGCGCGTTGATGCGGTTGGTGGTGATGAGCGGAATACGGACCTCGCCTTTCATTTTTTTGGTGACCCAGGCAAACGCGCCACGCGGCACCGAGGTGGCGATGGTCGGCACCCGCGCCTCGTGCCAGCCGATGCCGGTATTGATGATGGTGGCGCCGGCCTGCTCGATGGCCTTGGCGAGCGTCACCACTTCCTCCCAGGTCTGGCCGTCGGGAATGAGATCGAGCATCGACAGGCGGTAGATGATGATGAAATCCTTGCCCACCGCTTCGCGCATGCGGGTGACGATCTCGACCGGCAGGCGCATGCGATTTTCATAGCTGCCGCCCCACGCGTCGCCGCGGTGATTGGTGTGCGCAACCAGGAACTCGTTGATGAAGTAGCCTTCCGAGCCCATCACCTCCACGCCGTCGTATCCGCCCTCGCGCGCCAGCACGCCCGCGCGCACGAAGCATTTGATCTGCCGCTCGATGCCGCCGGCGGAGAGTTCGCGCGGCGTGAATGGCGTGATCGGCGAGCGGATTTTCGACGGCGCCACCGAGAACGGACTGTAGCCGTAGCGGCCCGCGTGCAGGATCTGCAGCGCGATCTTGCCGCCGTCGGCATGCACGGCTTCGGTGATGAGGCGGTGCTTGCGCGCCGAACCCGATGATGCCAGCCGCGAACCGAACGGCGACAGCCAGCCTTCCACATTGGGCGCATACCCGCCCGTCACCATCAGCCCGACGCCCCCGCGCGCGCGTTCGGCGAAGTAGGCGGCGAGTTTGGGGAAGTCCTTGGCCTTGTCCTCGAGGCCGGTGTGCATCGAGCCCATCAGCACGCGGTTTTTGAGGGTGGTGAAGCCGAGATCGAGGGGAGCGAGGAGGTGCGGATAGGGGGACGACACAGTGTTCTCCGGAAGCGCGCAAAGAGTGATTGTTATGGGTAAGACTATGCCATAGGTGAGCACCGATAAATCCCTCCCACCTTGCAGGCCGCGTGTCCCGTGCCCTACATTAAGCCGTGGTCGTCGCCTACCACTTCCCCCTTTTTAAAAGGGGGACTGAGGGGGATTTTTCGGTCATCGCAAACGGCAAGCGCCTAAAAGGCGCCACCATTCACTTCACCCCAAACGCCACCATCTCCTGCAACTCCTTGATGAACACGCGACCCTCACCGGTCGTGTTGATGCGCTCGAGGCGCACCGAGTTCTTTGCCTGCGAGGTGTACCAGTAGGTCCAGCGCGAGGTACCGGTCTTGCCGGTTTTGCGGTTCTTCCAATGCGCCACACGCTCGACCTTGATGGTCTTGAAGCGTCCCATCGGTGTGTCGAGTTCCTCTTCGGCAACGGCGGCGATCTTGGTATCGAGGTCGGAGGTATATTCGTCTTCGACCTGCTCGACCGTGACGCCGCTCCAGTTGAGGCCCGGCGTCAGCGGGAACACGTAAAACAGCGATGACGGAGTATAGGTGTGCACTTTGCCGGCGATTTTTTCGCGCAGGGTATTTCCGGAAAGGTCCCTGACGACCCCGTTGCTGAAGGTCACCGTGTCACCGGTTATCGAGACAATACTGCGCTTGTTGCTGCGGACTTCACCGGTGAGTTGATCGGTAATGCGAAACTCCCACCAGTCACCGATGTCGAAATGCGGCGCCGATCCGGGCTGGGTGGATCTGGCACGGCTCACGCTAAAGCTCTTTTCCGGCGGCGCCTTGGCGGCAACTACCTTGGGTGGCGGTGCCTTGGGCGCTGCTTTCAAGACCAGTTCGCGCTCTAGCGAAGTGCTTTCCCACGGCGTCTGCAGTCCCTTCGAGTCTGCGCGCACCGCGATGCGCACCTGCTTGAAAGCGTCCTCAATGCGCACGCCCGGCTTGCCGAGATTGGCGAGCAGGTGTTTGGTATAGAGACCATTGCGCCCGCTGCCGTCGGCCGCGACCGACCCCGGGGCGGTTGAAAAGGCGACCACGGTGCCGGGCGGTGCATCGATCTGCGCGAGGCCGCTGTTGGCCAGTTTGAAGCGCGAAGCGAAGGGGTTGTTGCGGCAGGCGTCGAGGATGATGAGGTTGGTGTGGTTGCGCGCGGTGTCCATTTTTTCCAGCACCGCCTGCAGGTCCATGGCATTAAACGCGACCTCGTCTTCGCGGCCGATGTCGGCATCGACCGCCAGCAGGTAATTGCGGCCGCGCACCTGCACGCCGTGGCCGGCGTAATAGAACAGGCCCAGCGTTTCGCGGCCCAGGCGATCGCCGAATTCGCGTAGCGCGAGGTGCATTTCTTTCAGGGAGGCATTCTCGCGCTGGATGACTTCAAAGCCCGCTTGCTTGAGCAGCGCCGCCATGTCGGCGGCATCGTTGGCGGGGTTGGGCAGGCGGTCGATCGGATAGGCGGCGTTGCCGATGACCAGGGCGAGGCGGGGAAGTTTCGCCGGCGCGGCCGTCTTCGCGGGCGCGGGCGCCTGTGCGGTAGCGATGCATGCCAGCATCGCGAGCATACCCGCCACCATCCACTTCATGCGTAAGTAGGCCATGCTGCCCTCCCGGTGAGCACGTTGCGACCGCAATCGAATATTAATGCCAATTCGCGATAGATACGATATCGATGCCTGGCGCAGGCCGGGTCAGGCGCGAAGCGGCGTAACCTGACAGATTCGCTCAGCCAAGCAAATCAAACAGCGTCCGCGCCACCACCTTGGTCGCGCGCCGCAAGTCCTCCAGCACGATATGTTCGTCGGCGCGCTTGGCGTTGCTTTCGAGGACGGTGCGCGGCCCGGCGCCGTAAATGGCCGACGGCACACCGGTGGCGCCATACAACCGCACGTCGGTGTAGAGCGGCGTGCCTGAGGTGGGGATCGGCTCGCCGAAAACTGCCTCGCCGTGTTTCTGCAGTGCGGTCACCAGTGGCGCCTTGCCGGCCAGCGGTTGCAGCGCATCGGCGCGCAGCAGACGCCTGATCTCGACCGTGATGCCCGGATAGCGCGCCGCCGCATCCGCAATCACGCGGCGGACGTCGGCTTCGACCTCGTCGGGAATTTCCTCGGGAATCATGCGCCGGTCCAGTTTCAGCACCACCTTGCCCGGCACGACGTTGGTGTTGGTGCCGCCCTCGATGCGGCCGACGTTGA
>JBDTSU010000231.1:0-5803 GCA_039930965.1 Betaproteobacteria bacterium | reverse complement strand
CGGCCTGGGGCCGGCTCTCGGCGGCGCAGCAGGCGGTGCTGGAATCGACCTTCGACGAGCTCGAACCGCCGCAATATTACGAGGTCGGCGTGAAGCTTAAGAACGTCGACCTTGACACTTGGCGGAAGTCGCAGGGCGCAGACAGCATCATTACCCTGCCAGGCAGCGGCGTGGCGTCTCAACTGGAGCCGCTGAACAAGAAACTGGCGGACGATGTGTTCGGCCCCGGCTCCTGGGCCCTGATCAAGAGCGCCTGACGAGTGCGGCCTGAACGCATCACGTGAAAAATAGGAGACACGGATGACCGGTACGGACCCCGAACAGACTTTTTTCAAGGACCCAGCGCTCGATCGCGCGCTGGCCATGATTATGGCCGTGGCTGCCGAATTGTCCGTGACGAAGGATCGCCTGCGCGCGCTGGAAGTGCTCCTGGAAAATGTCGGGACGATCAGTGCTGGCGCGCTGGATGGCTACCGGCCGAAGCCGGCCGAGGCCGCCGCCCTGGCAGTTGATCGCAATGCGCTGGTGCAGCAATTGATCGAAGCCGCAAAAGGCAATCAAGCCTCACTCGGCGCCCCGGCCGACACCGAGGAGCGGTACTTCGCCCAGTAGCGTCAATGAGGGTTCGGCTCACCTTCATTGGCCCCCGTCGGCCAAGTGTGGACTCTACACCTGAGCCGCGCGCGGCGTGGCGTTGCTCAGAGTGAACTGATGCTGCATGAATTGAATGCGCAACATGGCTTGAAATGCAATCGACGGATTCCCCTTCGGGCTCGTATGGAGCTATCAACCGTACAAACTCTGTGCCCATGGAGTGACGACTTGCATATCCGCCAAGAACTGTTGCTTGCACGTTCGTTTGGTCAACAGGTTCAGACCAAAATCGGTTTGTTGAATAGCCCAGATCGCCGCATCAGCTTCGTTCTTGCGCAATCAGATTTTGGCGGCGGTTATGCAAAGTCTCCTTAAGGGCAAACACCTATCCTTGGGGCAGGATACGATGAAATACTTGGGCTGAATCTAGCGAATTTCCTATCGTGATTCTTGGAGCTCTGACGTTGAAGATCCAGGTCGTGTGTGCCCCGTATTACGCGCCGCGCGATGTAGACCAGCGGGTCTATCGCGCGTGTCGGCCTCGAATCAATCAACAACCAATCTTGCAAGCGGCAGGGTGACGCAATATGGGTCAGAGCGTGGGTTTGATCATCATTGGTGCCGGCACCGCCGGCATGCCCTGCGCCATCGAGGCAGTGCGGTCCGGCTCGATGGTCGTTGTAATCGAGCAGGCCGAACGGGTTGGCGGTGCCCTGCACGTTTCGGCGGCGCAGATGAGCGGAGCCGGTGCCCGCCGCCAACGCAGCCGTGGCATTACCGACGATTGGCGCGCGCATTTCGACGATGTGATGCGCATCAGCCGGAACACCTGCCATCCCGGCCTTGTGGAACTCGCCACGCAGTTCGGTGGCAGCACCATCGACTGGCTGGATGACGCAGGTTTCGAATTCGACCCTGCCACACCAGCCATCCTGCATTTCCACGAAGCCTATCGCACAGCCCGCACTTATTGGGGGCTCGACGGTGGCCGTTCCGTGCTGAAGGCCGTGTTGCCGCTGTTCGAGGCGGCGATGCGCCAGCCCAACGCCACCTTGCACTTGCACACGCAGGTTGAGGCGCTGCGGCAGTTGCCGGATGGCACGGTCACCGGCGTGGTCGCCCGCGCCGCTGAAGGCAAAACGCTCGAAATCGAAGCGCGCTTTGTGGTGCTCGCCACCGGCGGTTACGGGTCCGATGCCGCTCGCTTCGCCCGCTGGACCGGCGGTCGAGCGCTGTTCTCGGCGACGCTGCCGGGCGCCACTGGCTTGGGCATTGAACTTGGCCTTGGCGCTGGTGGTGTGCTGCGTGGCGGCGAACATTTCCTGCCCACCTTCGCCGGCATCCCGACCGAATCGGGTGGCCGGACGGTCCTATGGGACCAGATTCCCTCGCTGATTCCGCAGGTGCGCCCGCCATGGGAGTTATACATCGCCGGCGACGGCCGCCGCTTCGTGCGTGAGGACGTGGACAGCGTCGATGCACGCGAGCGGGCGTTGAATGCACTGCCCGACGCGGCGTTCTGGGCAGTCTTCGATGACCGCATCTGGCGCGAAGCACCGCCACTCTTACCCGGATGGACGGCAGAGGCGCTGGCGGCGGCGTGGCGCGATCACGCCAATTTCGTCATCGCCGATACCTTGACGCAACTCGCGCAACGTATCGGTGCCAATGCGGAAGTGCTGGCGACGACGATAGGCGATTACAACGACGCGCTGGCGCACGGCCGACCCGATCCGCTGGGGCGCGAAAGTCGTCCGCTGCCGGTTGCGGTGGCGCCGTACCGCGCCATCCGCATGCACGGCATGGTGCTGAAGACGCCGGCCGGCCTTGCGGTAAACCAGGATTTTCAGGTCATCGATGCCGGGGGGCGCGCCATCCCCGGCCTCTATTGCATCGGCGAGGCCATGGGCGGTGCCACCCTTTCCGGCAATGCCTTTGTCGGTGGCATGAGTGTGACGCCGGCGCTCGGTTTCGGTCGCTGGCTCGGCGCGCGCCTGGCCAGTCGCGCCGTCGAGGAGGCCGCATGACCGCCGTGCCCCTGCGACGCGGCTTCGTTGATGTCGGGTCGGCCCAGGTGCATTACCGCCATGGCGGCGTAGGTGCCGGCCAGGTGCCGCTCGCCATGATCCACGCCTCGCCCGGATCGTCGAGGCAATTGGCCGATCTGGCTTCGCTGCTGGCTGGCGGTCGGCGCGTCATCGCGCCGGATACAGCGGGCAACGGTGATTCCGATCCACTCGCCCTGCCGGTGCCGGGAATTGCCGACCTGGCCGCGCATGCGCTCGCCGCGCTGGAGATGGTGATCGACGGGCCGTTTGACCTCTACGGCAGTCATACCGGCGCCTCCATCGCCATGGAGATTGCGCTTGCCGCACCCACCCGCGTAAGACGCCTCGTCATCGACGGCATGGGTCTCTATGCCGCCGACGAGCAGTCCGACGTGCTGCGCCAGTACGCGCGCGAAATCGCGCCCGACCTTGAGGGCACGCACCTCATGAAGGTCTGGCACTTCTGCCGCGACCAGTACCTGTTCTGGCCCTATTACAGTCGCACCGAAGCGAACCGCCTGCCCAATGGCCTGCCCGACGCCGAGACATTCCACGATTTCGTCGTCGAGGTGCTCAAGGCAATGCGGACCTATCACCGCTCGTACCGCGCCGCCTTCCGCCACCCGAAGCGTGACCGTCTTGTGCTGCTGCGCCTGCCGGTACTGGTCCTCTCCTCGCCGTCCGACATGCTCGACAGCTATGCGCAGGAGGTGGCGTCGTTGGTGCCGGGCGCGGTGCGGGCGGCTTCGCCTCGCTGGGCCGACGCGGATTTTCATCCCATCACGGCGCGGGTCATCGCCGATTTCTTGGAGCGGGCATGACCGATTCCAAACCCCGCCTGCTGGCGGATTGCCCAGTCGTTATTTTCATCGCGTACACGGTGGGGGAGGAGGCTGTAGCGCGGGGCTATTGCCCATGGCTGGTGCAGACGGACAACCCCTTCTTCAACGCCATTCCCGGGGTGCACCACTATGCCAATTGGCGCGTCGATGAGGTGGTGAAGGGCGGACCACTGGCCTGGACTTGGTTCGACTTCCAGGGTCTTGTCTCGGAGAATGATCTTGAGAGCGTGTGGTTCAATCCCGACTTGGACGCCTTCCGCAAGGAGTGGATCCGGCTCTGGGGCTATGGCAAGCAGGAACCGCCGCCGGTGCTGCGCCATGCCTATTTGATGAGGCCCACCTTGCGCGCATCTGGCACCCCATCGGCGACCGCGCGGTTGTCCGGCGGCACGGGCACCGCACCGGCTGATGCTGACCAGGTGTTCGTCGTCACCCATGTGCTGGCCAAGCATTTCGCCGGGGTCGGTGCGGCGCGCTGGAAATGGCCCGTGGCAGAAGGCAACCCGCTCGCCCTCGACTGGCTAACAGTCGACTATTCGCCGGTGGCGGCGCCGGCGCCGGCCACGGCGGAGGTCGTGCTGTCGACCAGCTTGATTGCGGCGCCCTGAGCGGCGCCACGCGCGAGATGCCCCACCACTGGAGAGACTCTTACCGTGCCGAGTTGCAGTTCAACGAGACGCCAACAGGTGAACATCGCTTGGTGACGAATGGAGAGACGGTCAACCTGATCAAGTCCCTGGTCCGCCGTCAGCCAGACCGGCGAATCGAAGCAACCATCAACAGATTGGGACAGCGTACCGCCCACGGTGAAACATGTACCGCAACGCGAATTTGCTCGATCCGAAACCATCACAACATCGCGGCGTATCGCGACGGTGAGCGACAAGAGAGCAGCGATCCGATCGAGCCGCGCACTACTGGCATGGTAAGATAATTTTGCGGGTTTCGGACCGTCCGGCTTAGGCGTAAAAAACCAGGGGACTGATGAGCGCATCCAAATATTTGGCCCCCCGGCTTAAGGCGGTGCAGCGGGCTTATGAGATCGCTTGTGGCGCAGTGCTGGTGCTGTTCACAGCCCTCGTGCTGTACTCCGTCGTCATGCGCTACATGTTCAACAATCCTCCGATGTGGGGCGAGGACGTCCCAAAGCTGCTGTTCGTCTGGCTCTGCTTCGTAGGCGGCGCGCTGGCTTACATACTCGGCTACAACATCCGCATGATGTCACTTGTGGATCGCTTTCCAAAACCGCTTGCCACCGCCATCGAACTGGTGACGCGTGGCATCACCGTTGCGATGCTGGGCACCATCGTCTGGTATTCGGTGCCAATTCTCGAACTCTCATCCGACAAGACGGTTCTCTCGACCGGTTTTTCTGACATTTGGACCTATCTGCCTCTGACCATCGGCGCGGTACTAATGGCCTGCAACGAGGCGGTCCGTATGGCCCTGGCCGTCACCGGCCATAGCCCGGCCAGCGAAGACAGTTCTACGCATTCGGGGATGTGAGCGTGAGCGCTCGACAGATGACCCGTTGTCCCTACCACCTCTACTAGACCGGCGGAATCCAAGACTATGTTGCTGACCGCCATGATCTTGCTGCTGTTCGTGTTCGTCATGCTGGGCATGGACATCGCCTTTTCGGTTGGCGCGGCGTCCCTAGCCTACATCGTGGCAAGCCAGTTCGGTGACCGGCCGGTCAACCCAGTGCTGTTCGCGCAAGAACTAACGGTGGGGGTCGACAGTTTCGCGCTGCTAGCGATTCCGATGTTTATCTTCGCCGGCGAGTTGATGACCAAATCGGGCGTGACACTCCGCCTCATCAACTTCGCCTCCTGCCTCGTGGGCCACCGGCCCGGCGGCCTCGCCAATGCCGCCATCACCGCCAACCTGTTCATGGGCGGAATTTCGGGTTCCGCTATCGCCGACGCCGCCGCCATCGGCTCGGTGCTGGTGCCAGAGATGAAGAAGCGCGGTTATTCATCGGCCTATGCCTCCGGCGTGATCGCCGCCTCCGCCTCGATGGGACCGATCATTCCACCGTCAATCATGTTTATCCTGCTCGGCTCAATCGTCAATATCTCGGTCGGCCAATTGTTCATTGCAGGCATCCTGCCCGGTTTTATCATTTATTTTGCCATGCTGGGAACGAGCGCGGTGATGGCGCGCCGATTGAACCTTCCGATCGAGGAGCGCGTGACCGGGCCGGAGCGCCGCCGCGTCATGATTGCCGGCATCCTTCCCCTGGGTGCCCCAGTATTGATCGTGCTGAGCAAGATATTCGGCATTGCAACCCCGACGGAATCCGCCGCCCTTGTGGTG
>JBDTSU010000230.1:0-5816 GCA_039930965.1 Betaproteobacteria bacterium | reverse complement strand
CGGCCGGCAGCTCTCGTACGAGCCGTTCGGCCTCATGTTCCGGCGCGGCGATGCGGATTTCAAGCTGATGGTGAACAGGACGCTGTCGGGCCTGTTCCGCAGCGGTAAAATCGAAAGGATCTACGGCAAGTGGTTCACCCCGCTGGGCGCGCCGGTGAGCGACATGCTGCTTACCGCGTTTGCGATCCAGGCGCTGCCGGAATAGCCGTTAAAGAAACAGAAACTCCAGCACTGGCGAGGCGTTCCAGCCATTTTGCCGCTGGAAGGCGCGCCAGTGCTGGAGTTTACACTGCGGAGCCCTGAAATCAATCCGCCATCGCCGGCTTCACCGCCTGCTCGCTTTCCTCCGCATGTCCGGCATCCCCCGCCAGCACCATCGGCCCGCTGCCCGACCAGCGCTCGAGATAGAGGTAGATCACCGGCGTGATGAAAAGCGTGATCACCTGCGAGAACAGCAGGCCGCCGACCACGGCAAGGCCCAGCGGCTGGCGCAACTCGGCGCCGGCGCCCCAGCCGAAGGCGATCGGCATGGCGCCCATCAGCGCGGCCAGCGTGGTCATCATGATCGGCCGGAAGCGCAGCAGGCAGGCGGTGCGTATCGCCATGTGCGGCGACATGCCCTTGCTGCGCTGCGCATCGAGCGCGAAGTCGATCATCATGATGGCGTTCTTCTTGACGATGCCGATCAGCATGACGATGCCGACGGTGGCGATGATCGACAGGTCCATGTTGAACATCCACAGCGTGATCAGCGCGCCGACCGCCGCCGACGGCAGCCCGGCGAGAATGGTCAGCGGGTGGATGTAGCTCTCGTAGAGCACGCCCAGCAGCACGTAGATCACCAGCAGCGCGGAAACGATCAAGATGACCTGGCTACCCTGTGAAGACTGGAACGCCGCCGCATCGCCGCCCCATGAAGTGAGAATGCTCGCCGGCATTTTCAGCTGGTCGCGGTAGCGCAGGATCTTCTTCGAGGCATCGCCCAGCGCGACCCCTGGTGCCAGGTTGAAGGACACCGTCAGCGCCTCCAGTTGCCCGGCGTGGTTGATGGCGGTCGCACCGGTTTCGCGCCGCACCGTGCCCAATGCCGACAGCGGAATCAGCTTGCCGCCCTTGGCGCGCACAAAGATCTTGTTGAAGGCGCTTTCATCGGCGCGGTCCTCGTTACCGACCTGCATGATTACCTGATAGCTGTCGACCGCGGTGAAGATGGTCGCGATCTGGCGCTCGCCGAAGGCGGAATACATGGCGCTGCGGATATCCTGGATATTGACGCCCATCGAGTTGGCGCGGTCGCGGTCGATATCGAAACGCGCTTGCAGGCCTTTCAGCTGCGCGTCGCTGGTGACGTCGCGGAACAGCGGATCGTTGCGCATCACGTTGATCATGCCGTCGGCGGCCGCGCGCAACGCGATGTTGTCGACGCTCTTCAGCGAGTACTGGTAACGCGCCTTGCTGATGCGCCCGCCGAGGCGCAGGTTCTGCAACGGCGTGGGAAATATATTGACGCCGGCAATCGCGCGCGTTTCGCGCCGCAGGCCTTCCACCACTTTTGCCATGGTCGCCCGCTCGCCGCGCGGCTTGAGGGAGACGAAAATTCGCCCGGAATTTCCGTCGAAGGCGTTGACGATCGCGGTATCGACGGCGGGATTGGCACGAATCACGTCACCGGTGCGCTTGAGCAGCTCGCTCATGGCCGGAAACGAAATGTCCTCCACCGCCTCGACGGTGATGAGGATCTGGCCGATGTCTTCTTCCGGGAAGAAGCCCTTCGGCAGCTGATAGAACAGGAAGCCGGTGGCGACAAAGGTCGCCAGCGCAACGCCGAGCACAACCCGGCGGCGCGCCAGCGCGAGATCGAGCGTGCGCTCGTAGCGCGCGTGCACCCAGGTGAAGATGCGATCGAACCAGGCGGTCCAGCGCTCCGCATGGCCACCGGCCTCGTGCGGTTTCAGAAAGCGGCTGGCCAGCATCGGGATCAGCGTCAGTGACACCATGGCGGACACCATCACGGCCACGCCGACCACCACGGCGAATTCATGAAACAGGAGTCCGATCACACCCGGCATGAAGAAGATCGGGATGAACACCGCCACCAGCGAAATCGAAATCGAGACGATGGTGAAGCTCATCTCGCGCGAACCGAGCAGCGCCGCCTGCATCGGCTCCATGCCGCCTTCCATGTGGCGCACGATGTTCTCCAGCACCACGATGGCATCGTCGACCACCAGGCCGACCGCCAGCGTGATCGCGAGCAGCGAGATATTGTCGAGGCTGTAGCCGAGCCAATAGACGACGGCCAGCGTGCCGAACAGCGAGATCGGCAACGACAGCGCCGGAATGATGGTCGCCATGACGTGGCGCAGGAACAGGAAGATCACCAGCACCACCAGCGCCACGGTCAGGCTCAGCGTCAGTTTCACGTCGTGGATCGCGTCGCGAATCGATTGCGAACGGTCGTTGCGCAATTTCACTTCCACCGACGACGGCAACTGTGCGACGAGTTTGGGTATCATCGCCTTGACCGCGTCGACGGTCGCGACCGTATTCGCGTCCGGCTGGCGGCGGATCGACATGGTGATGGCGCGCTCGCCATTGGCCCAGCTCGCGGTCTTGATCGACTCCACGCTGTCTTCCACCTGCGCGATATCGGCGAGCCGCACCGGCCCCGCCGCTGTGGTCGCGATGATCAGGTTGGCAAACTCGGCGGCGCGCGCGAGCTGGCGATTGGCGGTGATGACCAGCGTCTGGCGCTCGCCCTCGAGCGTGCCCACCGGCGTGTTGGCATTCGCCGAACGCACCGCCGCCGAGACATCGTCGAGGGTCAGGCCACGCGAGGCGGCCGCTTCCGGATCGATGCGGATGCGAATGGCGAATTTCTTCTGGCCGTTGATGTCAACTTGTGCCACGCCCGGCAACGTCGACAGCGAAGGCAGGATCAGGTTCTCGGCATAGCTGTTCAGTTCCGACAAGGGCATCGACGGCGAAATCAGGGTGAGAAACAGGACCGGCGCATCCGCCGGGTTGACTTTGCGGTACGAGGGCAATGTGGTCATCTCGATCGGCAACGCCCGCTGCGCGCGCAGCAGCGCCGCCTGCACATCCACCGAGGCGGCATCGATATTGCGGGCCTGGTCGAACTCGAGCGTGATCTGGGTACTGCCGAGGCTGCTGGTCGAGCTCATCACATTGACGGCGGCGATGGTCGAGAACTGCCGTTCCAGCGGCGTCGCCACCGCGGCGGCCATCGTCTCCGGGCTGGCACCCGACAAAACCGCCGTCACCTGAATGGTCGGGGTGTCGTATTGCGGCAAGGCCGCGATGGGAATGTTGTTGTAGGCGAGCACGCCGGCGACAATCACGGCCGCATTGAGCAGCACCGTCATGATCGGCCGGCGGATGCAGAGTTCGGAGATGTTCACTGGCGCCTCCTACTTCGCGGTCTTGAGTGCGTCTTTGCCGGCGGGCGCCATGTCACCACTGCCGGTGCCGCTGCCCGTGCCGGCAACACCCGCTTCGGCGGGCTTGCCGCCCCGGGCGGGGCCGCCCTCGGCGATGGTGCTGTCCTTGCGGACGTTCTGCGCGCCTTCCACCACCACGCGGGTACCGGCCCCGATGCCCTTGGCAGCCTTGATGGCGGCAAGGCCCGCCTGATTCAATTCGACCTCGACCGGCGTCATCGACACTTTGTTGCCTTCCGACACCACGTACACGAACTTGCGCTCCGGACCCGACTGCACCGCCTGCACCGGCACCACCAGCGCGCCGGGCAGCACGCGCGCCGTCAGCGAGACATTGACGAACATCCCCGGCCACAACAGTTTTTCGCCGTTGGCGAAGGCGGCTTTCATGGCGATGGTGCCGCTGGCGCTGTCGACGGTGCTTTCAATGAAGGTGAGCTTGCCGGTGAGTGTCTGTTTTTGCGGCGCGGACAACTCGATCGTCACCGGCAGCGGGCCTTTGCCGATGGCCCGCTGCACGTGCGGCAACTCGCGCTCGGGCAAGGCGAACGACACACCGATCGGGTCGATCTGGCTGATGGTGACCAGCGCCTGGGTGTTCGGCTGCACGAGGCTGCCGACCCGCACCGCCATGGCGCCGGTGCGTCCGGCAAACGGCGCGCGGATCTGCGTAAAGCTGCGCGCCACGCGGCTGGCTTCCACGGCCGCCTCATCGACCGCCAGTTGCCCTTTCAACACATCCGCCTGGTTAATCGCCGTGTCCAGCGCCGACTGCGAGATGAATTTCTGCTGGAACAGCTCGCGCTGGCGAATCAGGTTCCTCTCGGCATTGGCCAGATCGCTGCGCGATTTGAGCGCCTGGGCCTCGGCCTTGCGCAAGTTGGCCTCTTCGGTACGGGCGTCGAGGACAAACAGCAGGTCGCCCTTGTTGACGCTCTGGCCTTCGGCGATATGAATGGATTCGATGATGCTGGACACCTGGGCGCGAATATCGACCGCCTGCAGTGCCACCACCGAGCCATTGGCAATCACCGTGACCGGCAGGTCCTGCTGTTTGACCAGCGCGGTGGTGACCGACACCGGCGGACTGGACGTGCGCGCGGTCGCGGCCGCATCGGTGCGAGTACCGAACCACCACCACGCCGCCGCGACCATCGCCAGGACGGCCCCCCCCAGGACGAATGTCCGACGACGCGATGGCTGCGGAAATGAACTCGGGAGAATGGGCGACATGGGGTTTCCGTGGGTGAGCCACGCCGGGCATGCGCTGCCTGGCGAATTGTTGTAATTGTGCGGGAAAGTCCGAATGCCTGCGATGACAACGCGCAAGCCCTTATAGAGGGGACCCCGTCCAAACGGGCAAGTTCCACTGGCTTGCGGCGGGGTTTCGACCCGCTTCGACCCCGCGGCCGCGCGATTTGTCATAATGGCGTTCACCCATTGTTCGACAAATGGCCCTCACTTCTTTCTACTTCAGTTGCCCATGCAAGACGACTTCGACTTTACCAAACCCCAACCGTCAGGACCCGCCGCGTCCGCACCGGCCGCGGCGTCGGCGCCTTTCAAGCCGGCGGTCAGCAAGTTCTACGACGCGGCGGTCGCCACCCGGTTGTTCCAGCACTCGGGAAAGCGCGAGCAATTCGCCGCGGGCGCAACGTTGTTCGTGGAAAACGAAAAATCGGGCAAGCAGGGACTGTTCGGCAAGAAGGTCACGCATCGCATGTACCTCGTCACCAGCGGCGAAGTCGCGCTGAGCGCGGGCGGCAAGCCGCTCGACACCATCAAGCCCGGCGAAATCTTCGGCGAAATGGCGGTGATCAGCGATTCACCGGCCGGCAGCACCCGCAGCGCGACCGCCACCGCCCGCGGCGATTGCCAGGCGTTCTCGCTCGACGCGGCAGAATTGCAGGCGGCGCTGCAAACGACCCCCGAATTCGCGCTGATGCTGATGAGCGTCATGTTCGACCGCCTGCGTTTTGTCGCCGCGCGGCTGGCAATGCGCAAAGTCGCGCCAGGCGCCCGTACCGGCCGCGAAGGTGCGACGTTTTCGGCCGACCTGCTCGCGCAACTCGACCAAGCGCTGCAGCACGCCACGACGGTGCGATTCGATGCCGGCAAGTCCATCATGCGCGAGGGCGAGGCCGGCGTCAGCATGTACGTGGTGATGCAGGGCAAGGTCGGGATTTTCATCCGCGATAACGAAGTCGAGACCGTCAACGCCGGCGGCACGTTCGGCGAAATGGCATTGGTGGACCAGTCGCCACGCACCGCCAGCGCGATCTCGCAGACCGATTGCGTGCTGCTGTCGGTCAACCGCAACGCGCTCATGGCGCTGGTCAAGTCCCAGCCGGCCAT
>JBDTSU010000229.1:0-5821 GCA_039930965.1 Betaproteobacteria bacterium | reverse complement strand
GGGTGGTGCGGCGATGGTGATCATCGGCCTCTGATAAAGTATCCGCGAACCGAAAGCGGGACCGATCGTTCCCGGACCTTCCCCAATCGGGCGCCGCGGACCGCCGCCAGGAGATCGCGACATGTGCCGAAACATCAAGCTGCTGTTCAACTTCGAACCGCCGGTGACGAACGAAGAAGTTCGCGCCGCTTCTCTGCAGTTCGTGCGCAAGGTTAGCGGCTTCAACAAGCCGTCGAAAGCCAACGAAGCGGCGTTTCTGGCGGCCATCGAGCAAATAACGGCGGCCGCCGAGACGCTGCTCCGCTCGCTGGAAACCCATGCGCCACCCAGGAATCGGGAACAAGAGGCGGCCAAGGCACAGGTTCGCTATGTGCGGCGGTTTCCTTCCTAGCGTCTCCAGGTCCGGCAAATCGCTTCCCGCTTCAGCCTTTCACAAACGCCGCGCGATTCGCGTGCAGCCACTGTTCGAAATTCATCAGCGACGGATTGAGTTTGCGCGTGTCCTCTACGCTGCGTGCGCCGCGAAACACCGTTTCGAAATCGCGCTTGAACTGGAACATGTTGCCGAGATCTTCCGCGCCCGGAAAACCAAAGCCGCGGTACGCCTCAGGGGTGACGGCGTTGTAGGCGACGGGCTTGCCCATCAGTTTGCTGAAGGCGGCGGCCATCTCCGCGCCGCCAAGGTGTTCGCCGGCGATACCGATCGACGGGCCGATTGCCGCCACACCCGCCTTGAACACGCCGTACGCCGAGCGGCCGATATCCACTGCGGCAATTCCCGGCAGCTTGGCGTCGCCCATCGGCAGCGAGATCGCGAGTTTGCCATCGGGCCCGGCGGCGGGTCCCATGCCGAAATGAATGAAGTTGTCCCAGTAGAACGACGTGTGCAGCAGGGTCACGGGCAATTTGCGGTCAAGGAAGAAATGATTCGCTTCGCCCTTGGCGTCAAAATGCGGCACGTTGTATTTGCCCATCAGCACCGGCATCGTTCCGCTGCCTACCGGAATCGTCTTGCGCGTGTCTTCGAGCGTGGACCAGATGACGTGATGCAGTGTTGCGTCGGCGGCGGCCTGGGCCAGAATTTCGGCCTGCGCGAGTTCCTTGTCGGGAGAAAAGTGTTCCCAGAAATTGGTGATGCAAAACGCGCCGTATGCGCCGCGCATGGCGGCGGCGTCGCCCGCGGCATCGTCGAGATCGGCGACGACCAGTTCCGCGCCGGCGGCGGCCAGCGCTTTCGCCGCGTCGGAAGCCGGCTTGCGGGTGACGGCGCGAACCGCGAAAGCGCCGCTACGGTCGGCAAGGATGGCGCGGGCCAGGCCGCCGCCTTGCGCGCCGGTGGCGCCGAATACGGTAATCAGTTTTTTGCTCATGGTGAGGGCTCCTTGGGTTGGCGCACAGGCATCGATCGATTGGCGTTCATCAGTATACGAGACTCGCCTGAAATCGTGAGTCGCCGGATCCGCGGTTGGATTGGCTGTTTGGCGCTCCAGCCCCCGCCGCGGCGGATCGCAGGTACGCCTTTCCGGCATGATCCATTGCAGGGGGTTGTGACAATCGGCTAGTATCGATGGCGCGACCTGTTGTTGGAAACTGAATGCTTGTCTTTCCTGGGAGGGGATGATGACGCCAGCTCTGCGACGTTGGATTGTGATCCTGTGGCTGGCCTGCTGCGAATCGGCGTCGGCTGTGCCATACCCGACGGCAGATCAGTTGCGAGAGGCCATTGCGGAAAGCGCGGCGCTGCTCAAATCCGAGCGCATGGCGGTGGAAATACAGGACGCCGGCTAGAATGGCGTCAAGCTGGCGTTGATCGCCGCCGGCTTGCGCCTGGGGGATGGCGTCTGCGTCATCTATTACAATGCCACGCAGGAAGAAGGGCTCATCGAATTCTTCGACACGGTGCCTGAGAAAGACCTGCCGGTTTGGCTCAATTCGATGGCCGTCCATGAATTGTCCCACTGCATCGAGCAGCGCGAGGCCTACGTTCGCCGCCGCTTCGACCTGGTTCTGCCGCCGGGAATCGCGCGCGACGGCCTGACCGTCCAGGGTTACTTTTCAGTCGTCAGGAGCGGCGCCGTGGAAACCTGGGGCGAGGCCTTTGCCGATATCGTTTCAGTCCTGTACTTCCGGCAGGCCGTTCCGGACCGGTGGCGACAATTTGCCGGCAGCCTCGTATCGCTGCGCGGCAAGATGGCCGGCAAATCGCCGGAACACGATACGACCGACTGGCTGCACCAGATCATCGCCGCCGGCGCCGACAAGCCGGCGAACCAGAGCCTGTTCGAGACGGCCTTTCAACTGCGCCGGCATTATCGCCCGGATCGCCATGCGCCGGCTGCCGCGCCTGCCGGCACGTCTCCGCGCCGTTTCTGATTCTCCGGCCATTGACGCGATGCAACTCTCCATCAATCATCGCGGCAATCTCTACATTGCCGAGCCGGTCATGCTCTATTGGCTGATGGCGGCGGTGCTGGCCATGGTGGCGATCGTGCTCGCGATGTGGATTCGCGCCGAGCCCGGCGCCATTGACGGCCAGCCGGACTGGTATCGTCCTTTCGCTCTGGTGTTCTGCGCCCTCGCCGCGGCCGGCATTGCCGGCTGGGCGCGGTTCGGCAAACCGATTGAGTTCGATCAGCACCGTCGCGCCGTGGTGAGGGGCCGGCGAATTATTGTGCCGTACGCCGGCATCGCGCATGTCGAGTTGCGCGAAGTGACCATGGAATACAACCAGAAGTCCTATCGGATCATCCTGCAGCGGGTTCGGTCGCGCCGGATCAGGCTGGGTCCGATTCCCAACGACCTGGACGCATCGACCGTCGCCGCCAGAATCGCGACCGCGATCGACCGGCCGGTGCACCTGGTGCGGCACTGAGCCACGCGCCGAAATTCAGGCCAGCGGCCATTCAACTTGCGTGCGGGTTACGCCAGTAGTTCATTCATATACCGTATCCGCGCCGCCACTGCCCGCATCATCTGCATGCCGACGGCCGGTTCCGCCTTCACCAGCTTGATCAGCGTGTCGCGATCGATCGCCAGCAGTTCGCAATCGCTGCGCGCCACTGCCGTGGCGGTGCGCGGCGAGTTGTCGACCAGCGCCATTTCGCCGAACACGCCGCCGGGACCGAGCTTCTCGACGATCTTGCGGCCGATGGCGACGGCGACCTTGCCGTCCAGCACGATGTACATGGCGCTGCCGGTGGCGCCTTCCACCATGATCTTGACGCCCTCGGGAAAGCTCATCACCGTCGAGTGCGCGAGCTTTTCGCGAAGGCTCGCGAGCGTGGCGAGGTCGAAGATCGGCTCGCTCTTGTTGCTGTGGTGGCCGGCGCTGTCCGGCCGCGTGGCGAGGCGCGCGGCAAGGAACCGCAGGCGCTCGAACATGACGCTCATCAGCATCAGCGCAAACCCGGGGGTGCGTTGCAATGCCGTTTCGGTCTCCTGCACGTCGAGCGAATAGGCCTTCGAGGCGATGCGCGCGGTGGCGGCGGCGGTGCGCGGCACGCCCGCGCTTCCCGGTGTCTCGCTGATTACCGCCATTTCACCGAACACGCCGCCGGGATGAATGGTATCGATCAGCTTGCCCTTCGCCGTCAGCGCAACTTCGCCTTCGGTGAGCAGGTACATGCGGTGTGGCTTGGACTTTGAGAACAGCCCGCGCTTGTCGACGGTATCCCCCTCGGAAAAAATCTTCGACCCGGCGGAGAGTTCCTCGAACTGGCCACCGGACTCGAAAAAACCGCGCGCGACCGCGGGATCATAGAAACGGCTCGACGCTTGATTCAGGACTCCGGAGTCAGGGTGGGCAGGTGCAGGATCCATATGGAATCCCCCAGGATATTGACGACAGGCTACCAGTTTGCGCGAAGTTGGGGGTGCAAGGCAAACGCGGTTGCCCTGCAGCGCGCCAACCGGCGCGAACCGGATAGCGAATGATCAACCGAGGCGCGCGCGCAAACTACCCGTGATGCCGGCGAAAGATCACGCGGTCGCCGGTGGCGCACCCATTCCGTGCAAGAGCACTCTATTGCGGCCGGCGCGCTTTGCCTGCAATGCGCAGTCGTCGGCGCGTTTGAGCAGATCGTCGGCCAGCACCGCCGCCGGCGTTTCGCCCGCGGACGTCCCCGAAACGCTGTCTGCCACACCCGCCGAGAAAGTCTGCTTCGTCAGTTGCTGGCCGTCCAGGTCAAGGCGCTCGGTGCGCCACTGTTTCAGCAGCGTCTCGATCTTGCGGTGCCCCTGCGCCTCCGAGGTGCGCGGCATCAGGATGCAAAATTCCTCGCCGCCGAATCGGCACACCACATCGCTCTTTCGCAGGTGCGCAAGCAGGAGCGCGGCGAATGCCTTCAGTACCTCGTCGCCAATCAGGTGGCCGTGTAAGTCGTTGACCGTCTTGAAGTGGTCGAGATCGATGATGGCGACGCAAAGCGGCCGGCCATCGCGCTGGGACAGCGCCAGCATGCCGGGCAACACGTCGCTCAGGTAGCGGCGGTTGAAGAGGCCGGTCAAGCTGTCGCGCACCGCCTGTTCGCGCAGGGACTCCTGCAGCGATTGCACCTGGCGGATCTTCTGCGCGAGCTGCTGGTTGGTCGTTTCCAGTTCGCTGCGGGCTTTCTCGGTGGTGCGCTGGCGGGCATCGATCTCGTCGCGCTGGCGCTGCAGGCGCATCAGCTCGGTCTTGAGCGAGGCCGCCTGGTGGCGCGCCTGCGAGGCCAGGTGGGCCTGTTCCAGGTGCAGCGCCTGCCAGGCACGCAAATAGTGCAATGCCTGCGCCGCATTGCCGCTGCGTTCATGCGCGTCCGCCAGCGCCTCGAAGAACAGGCAGCGCACCCGCAGGCCCACTTCCCCGGCCGGCAGCGGCATGGCCTGTTCCAGCTGGCGCACGGCCTGCGCCGCATCGCCGCGCAGGCGCGACAGTTCCGATTCGGCGATGGCCAGCTCGAGGCGTTCGTCGTCCTGCCACTCGTCGGTGACGCTGGCACGGGCACGCTCAATCAGCGTCTCGCCGAGCGTGAGATCACCCGCCCGCAGCGCCACCAGCGCCATCAGTTCAAAGGCAGGGCTGGTGGCGCCGCGGCCATCGACATTGGCCGGCATGGCCAGCAGCCGTCGGACGTCCGCCAGCGCTTCGCCGGCGCGGTTCAGGTCGGTCAGGCAGGTCATGCGGTTCACCAACAGCACCCCAAGCAGGCGCGGATTATTGATGCGCGTGCAGCGGTCGATGCCCTCCTGCGCGTAGGTCAGGCCCTCCTCGTAGTCGCCCAGCGACAACAGTTCGTGGGAGAGGTTGCAGTACAGCACCACATCGAAGCCGTTGTTGCGTGCCGGGCTCGACTCGCGCAGGGCCTGGTACATATAGGCAAACGCCTGGGCCGGTTCGCCGAGCAGGGAGTAACAGCCGGCGACACCGTTGAGCAACATGCCGCGCTCTTCCTGCGTGAGCAACTGCATGCCGTCGGCGCGCAGCGGCAACAGCAGGTCAAGCGAATCGCGGATGCGGCCCTGCATCCACCAGCAACGCGAAATGCCGATGATGGCGACGATGAGGCCGTGCCGGTCGCCGAAACGCTCGAAGAACTGCCGGGCTTTTTCCAGCATCGGCAATCCCTGCGTCGGTGTCACGTAACGCATGCCGTGATATCCGCAGGTCAGCAGCGCCCAGGCCTGCGCGCGATCGTCGTGCGCGGCAGTGGCGCGCTCCAGCGCCTGCCGCGCCAGTGCGATGGAGGCTGACGAGTCGATGAACTGGATGCGCCAGGCGCGGCGCGCCTGTTTCAGCGCCGGCGAGGCGGGCGGGGCGGTGTGGGGGGCGGCCATTTTTTTG